>JAGQTR010000473.1 GCA_020438915.1 Mycobacterium sp. | reverse complement strand
CCGCCCCGGTGACCCCGGTGTGTAGGCGATCGTCAGCCACGCCGCACCCCCCCTCGATGAGCCCGCTCTCCACATGCTCACCGAGCTGGCCACCGACCCCGCCGCGACGGTGGTGATTGCCGCCCAGCCTCTCGCGCACTACCCGGCGCTGCGGCGCCTGGCCACGGCGCTGGAACGGGAGAACCCGGCGATCGTGCTGGGGCCACTGCCGCCGGTCGAGGTGGGCCGGATCGCGGCGGCGACAGTCGGGGCCGCACCCTCGCCGGAACTGATCCGGTTACTCGTCTCCGCAACGGCCGGACTGCCGTTCTTGCTGTTCCCTGCGCTGTCGGCGGCCGGGGACGGCGGCGCCGCAGTTCGCCAAGCCGCCCGCTTCGCGTTGATCGAGCAGCTCCGCGGCCTCGAGGAACGGCTGCTCGACACCCTTCTGGTCTCCTCGCTCAGTTTCGACCTCGGACCCGACGATGTCGCCGCCGCGCTGCGCTTGACATCGGAGCAGTCATCCGCGGCGGTGGACCGGGCCCGAGCCAGCGGGCTGATCGAACCATCGCACCAGGCTGGATTCCTATGCACGGTTCACGATGCAATCGCTCAGATCGTCGGTGCGGCAAGGCATCACGAGGTTGAGGTGGCGGTGCTGTGCTCGCAGGTCGAACTGTCGACGCTGACCGCCGGCCTTGCGCTTCGGATGGCCGAACATGGCCTTCGCGACGAGCGGCTGGCCAGCGCGCTCACCGAGCTCGCGGCCCGCAGCCGTGGCCACCCGGCCGACACCGCACGCCTGTACCGCGCAGCCGCCGACGCCGGTGCCACCACGCTGAGCGCGCAACTCGCCGACGCACTCGCGCTGACGGGTGACTGCGCCACCGCTGGTCGGCTCGCCGACGAGTTGCTCACCTCCCAGGATCGGGAAGACCGCACTGCCGCGGTGCGGATCGCGGCGAGCGTGGCGCTGCACGACGGTAATGCAGCGCAAGCCAACGATCTGTTCTGCTGGCTGGGCCCGGCACCGGATGCGGTGGCCGGCGCCGCGGCCACGATCGCGGCGCTGGCCGCCGGTGATGCTGCGGCCGCCAGAGCAACCGCGGACGCCCGGACGGCGGGGCCCCCGACATCTACCGCGCGGGCCGCCCGCAGCATTACCGAGGGCCTGGTCATGACCCTCGATCAGCCCTACCCCGTCGCGGTGGCGCGGTTGAGCCAATCGATCGGCACCGGCATCGGCACTGCCCTCGGCGAGGCCGGCGTCGTCCCCGATACTGCCGCCGCGCTCGTGACGCTGGCTGCGCTGCACGGTGGTGATCCGGTCCGGGCACGCAGCGTGCTGGGTCGCGCCGTCCGCAACGCGCCCGCCGGGGCGCAGCCCGATCGGGCCGACGCGATCTTCGTGACCTATCGGCACCGGCTGCTGCTGGGCTGGGCGCACATGCAGGATGGCCAGCTGCAGGCTGCTAGTGGCGCTGTCCCGGCGCAGGACACACCGCTGCACCGTCGCGACGCATTGTGGGCGGCATCGCTGCAGACCGCGATCGCACGACGCAGTGGTGACAGCGGCGCCATGCAGAAGCACTGGTACTGCGCGATGGAGGTGCTGGCTGAATACTCAACCGATCTGTTCGCGCTGCTGCCGCTGGGCGAACTCTGGGTCGCTGCGGCACGAATGCGTCAGGTCGACCGACTACAACACACGTTGGACGAGGCCTTCGCACTGCTCGCCGGGTTGGGGGATCCGGTGCTGTGGTCGGTGCCGCTGCACTGGGCAGGCGTGCACGCCGGAATCCTGGCCAACTCCCCGGATGCAGTTGCCCCGCACGGTCAGGCCCTGACGGCGGCCGCGGCGCACAGCGTGTTCGCCAAAACGCTGGCCACCGCCGGCCGGACCTGGCTTCGGGTGCTCGCCAATCACGTCGACGGCGACGAGGTGACGGCTGCGGCGCGGGCGCTGGCGCAGTTCGGCCATTCCTGGGACGCGACCAGGCTGGCCGGTCAGGCCGCCCTGCAGACCACGGATTCGCGGGTGTCGCAGGCCATGCTGCAGCTCGCACGTGACCTCAAGCAGAGCGTCGCCGGCCCGGAGCAGACCGTCGACCCCACGCCTTCGGTGGGCGCCGCGGCCGCACCGCCGGGCGCGGACCCGTCGCGTCCCGCTGCCCGACTGTCCGATCGTGAGCGCGAGGTTGCCGAACTATTGCTGCAAGGCATGCCCTACCGCGACATCGGCGCGCAGCTGTTCATTTCGGCGAAGACCGTCGAACACCACGTCGCCCGCATCCGCCGGCGGCTGGGAGCGGAGTCCCGCACGGAGATGTTGTCGATGCTGCGCGCGATCCTTGCGCCGTCGAGCTGAGCAATGAGTTAGGACAGCCTTCGTAGCGCCGTTTTACCGCGAGATGCAACTATGAGCAGGCACCCAGCCAAAGTTACTCGTCGGTAACCTATCAGAAGTTACTCGCCAGTAACCTCACCACCGGAGGTTGTGCGTGGAGACGCAGATGCTGATCAGGATCATCGTCGGGGCACTGATGATCGCCGTCGTCGGAGTGTTCGCCGTCAAGCGAGTGCTGTGGCTGACGAAGCTGATCCGGTCCGGGCAGCCGATGAGCGAGTCCAACAATCGCAAGGACCACCTGCAGAAGCGCATCACCACCCAGATCGAAGAGGTTTTCGGACAGACCCGGATGCTGCGCTGGTCGGTCCCCGGCCTCGCGCACTTCTTCACAATGTGGGGTTTCTTCATTCTGGCGACGGTGTATCTGGAGGCGTTCGGCCTGCTCGTCGTCCGCGATTTCCACATCCCGTTCGTCGGTAAATGGGACGCCCTGGGCTTCCTACAGGACTTCTTCGCCGTGGCGGTGCTGCTCGGCATCATCACCTTCGCGATCATCCGGCTGCGTACCGAGCCCAAACAGCACGGCCGCAGCTCCCGCTTCTACGGTTCACACACCGGCGGCGCCTGGCTGATCCNTCATGATCTTCAACGTCATCTGGACTTACGCGCTGGTCCGCGGAGCTGCGGTCAACACCGGCGCGCTCCCCTACGGCGACGGTGCGTTCTTCTCGCAGCTGATGGGCTCGATCATGCACCCGCTGGGCCACACCGCCAACGAGTGGATCGAGACGATCGCCCTGCTCGCCCACATCGCGATCATGC
>JAGQTR010000472.1 GCA_020438915.1 Mycobacterium sp. | reverse complement strand
ATCCACGACTACCTGTGGCGGTGGGATACCGACTGGTTCTGGTGCTCGCGGGCCTTCGGCGCCCAGAATCCGCGGATCCGCCGCTGGTGGCCGCGCAGGTTTCGGCGCAGCAGCTTCTACTGGAAACTCATCGGCTATGACCAGAGGTTCAACATCGCCGACCGCATCGAACTGCGCAGCGTGCGCGCCCCCGGCCGCTCCCTGCACGAGCGGGTGGTCCAGGACGTCGAGGTTCCGATCGAACGGACCGTCGAGTTCCTGCGATGGTTCCTGGACAACGTGCCAATCGAACCGATCTGGTTGTGCCCGTTACGCCTTCGCGATGTCGGAACCTCGGCAGACGGTTGGCCCCTGTACCCGTTGCGGCCAGGCCACAGCTACGTCAACGTCGGCTTCTGGTCCTCGGTGCCAGTCGGCCCGGAGGAGGGCTACACCAACAAGATGATCGAACGTCGGGTCAGCGAGCTACAGGGGCACAAGTCGCTGTACTCCGACGCCTACTACTCACCCGAGGAGTTCGACGAACTCTACGGCGGTGAGATCTACAAGACGGTGAAGAAAACCTACGACCCTGACTCACGGTTTTTGGATCTGTACGCGAAAGCGGTGCAGAGGCGATGAACGCTTGCGCGAAGAGCAAAGGACAGTAATGACGACATTTCGGGACCGTGTCACAGATACGGGGAGCAACGCCGATGGGAAACTGTCCCTGGCGGAGATATTGGAGATCTTCGCGGCGGGCCGACTGCCGCTGAAGTTCACGGCGTACGACGGCAGCAGCGCCGGGCCCGACGACGCGGACCTCGGACTCGATCTGCTGACGCCACGGGGGACGACGTACCTGGCAACGGCTCCGGGGGACCTGGGTCTGGCGCGGGCATACGTGTCCGGCGACCTGGAGTTGCGTGGGGTGCATCCGGGTGATCCCTACGAGCTGCTCAGCGCCCTGGCCGACAAGTTGGACTTCAAGCGTCCACCTGCCCGCGTGCTGGCCAACATCGTCCGGTCCGTCGGAATCGAGCATCTCAAACCGATCGCGCCGCCGCCACAAGAAGCCCTGCCCCGATGGCGGCGCTTCGCAGAAGGCTTGCGACACAGCAAGATCCGTGATGCGGAGGCGATTCAGCACCACTACGACGTCTCCAACACGTTCTATGAGTGGGTGCTCGGCCCATCGATGACCTACACCTGCGCGTGCTACCCGCACCCGGATGCCACGCTGGAAGAGGCGCAGGAGAACAAGTATCGGCTGGTGTTCGAGAAGTTACGGCTCAAACCGGGTGACCGGCTCCTGGATGTGGGCTGCGGCTGGGGCGGCATGGTGCGGTACGCCGCACGGCGCGGCGTGCAGGTGACCGGCGTGACGCTGTCCAAGGAGCAGGCCGCGTGGGCGCAGAATGCCATCACCGCGGACGGCCTGACAGACCTGGCCGAGGTACGCCACAGCGACTACCGCGACGTGGCCGAGACACAGTTCGACGCGGTGTCCTCCATCGGGCTCACCGAACACATCGGGGTAGCGAACTACCCCGCCTACTTCCGCTTCCTCAGATCGAAGCTGCGCCCGGGCGGACTGCTGCTCAATCACTGCATCACCCGCCATGACAATCGGCACAATGCCACCGCCGGTGGTTTTATCGACCGCTACGTGTTCCCCGACGGGGAGCTCACCGGTTCTGGACGCATCATCACCGAGATACAGAATGCCCAACTGGAGGTGCTGCACGAGGAGAACCTGCGCCACCACTACGCGCTGACGCTGCGCGACTGGTGCCGCAACCTCGTCGAGCACTGGGACTCCGCGGTGGCCG
>JAGQTR010000030.1 GCA_020438915.1 Mycobacterium sp. | reverse complement strand
AGTTGGCAGCTGTCCTGCCAGAAGATCTGGCGGTGCCGCTTGCTCATCATCTCGGCGAAGTAGCGATCGTTGGCGTCCTCGCGCACCTCCACCCGGGTAGCGCCGCGGCGGCGCGCCGTGCCGAGGCAGCGGACGATGTGGCGCGTCTGCGCCTCGATCAATGCGAAATACGACGAACCCACGTAACCGTAGGGCCCGAACACCGTGAAGAAGTTCGGAAAGCCGGGCACGCTGACACCCTCATAGGCCTGCAGTCGGTTCTCGTCCCAGAACCGGGCCAGCGAACGTCCGTCGGGGCCGGTCACCGCGAAGGTGGGTGCGGAGTCTCCGTCATCGGGCGCCGAGAACACCTTGAACCCGGTGGCCAGAATCAGCACATCGACCTCATGCAGGCTTCCGTCGGCGGTCGCGACGCCCGAACCGGTGATCTTGTCGATCGGCTCGGTCACCAGATCGACGTTGTCCCGGTTGAACGTCGACAGGTAGGTGTTGTGGAAGCCTGGTCGCTTACAGCCCACCGCATAGCGCGGTGTGAGTTGGTCCCGGACCACCGGATCGTCGACCTGCTGTCGCAGGTATGCCCTGCCGACCGCGTCCATCCGCTTGGCCAACGGGTTGACCGTGAAGTATTGCGCGGCCAGTGGGAACGTGAATTCCACGTAGGCCTGGCTGATCAGACGTTGCAGGGTCCGGCCGACGGGCAGCCGCATCAACCGCCGCGCGACGCCCGGCAACGGGACGTCGAACTTCGGAAAACACCAGATAGGGGTGCGCTGAAAGACTGTCAAGCGCTCGACGATCGGCGCGATCTCGGGGATCACCTGCACCGCGGACGCGCCGGTCCCGATGATGGCGACCCGCTTGCCGCAGAGATCCTGGCCGTGGTCCCAGCGCGCGGTGTGGATGGTCACCCCGGCAAATGAGTCGACACCGGCGATGTCGGGCAGTTTCGGCACCGTCAACACCCCGCTGGCATTGACCAGAAACCTCGCGGTAACAGAGTCTGGTCCGGACGCGGAGTCCAGGCGCACCCGCCACAATCCATGTGAATCATCGAAGTCCGCTTCCAGCACCGTGGTGCCGAACCGGATCTTGGGTTGCAGCCCGTATTTGTCGACACAGTGCTCGGCGTAGCCCCGGAGCTCATCTCCCGGCGCGTAGGTCCGCGACCAGTCCGCGCTCTGCTCGAAGGAGAACTGATACGAGAACGACGGGATGTCCACCGCGATACCGGGATAGGTGTTCCAGTACCAGGTGCCACCCGGGCCGTCGCCGGCTTCGACGATCAGATAGTCGGGCAGGCCGGACCGGTCGAGCGCGATCGCGGTCCCGATGCCGGAAAAGCCAGCCCCGACGATCACGGTCTCGTAGTCAGGTGCGGTCATTCGACCCCCACAGGATGTCGGCTCGACCTCACAGTAACGCGGCCCGCAGCGCGTCGAGACCACGTTCGGTGGCTTCGGTCGCGGCGGGCACCACGCCGGCGTAGGCGATGAAGCCGTGCACCAGGGACTCGGAGTTGTGTAGTTCGACCGGCACCCCCGCCTCGGCGAGTAGTTCGGCGTACCGGGATCCGTCGTCCCGCAACGGATCGTGACCGGCGACGCCGATGTAGGCCGCGGGCAGGTCCGACAGATCGCCGCACGCCGGTACCAGAGTGGCTGGTGGCGTGGACAGGTCGGCGTCGCCGACGTACCAGCGGGTGAAGCCCTTGCATGCCGCCAGGGTCAGGACCGGAGCTTCGGCGTTCTCGGCGAACGACGGCAGCGAGGTGTCGAACGTCGTCGACGGATACCAGAGCAGCTGAAACCGTAGCGGGATGCCGGCGTCGCGAGCCAGTTGTGCCACCACCGCCGCCAGGTTCCCGCCTGCGGAGTCGCCGGCCACGGCGAGCCGATCCGGGTCGGCGCCGATCTGGTCGGCATGAGCGGCCACCCACTGGGTGGCCGCCCAGACGTCATCGACAGCCGCGGGGTATGGGTGCTCGGGTGCCAGCCGGTAGTCGATCGACACCACCACCGCCTCGGCGCCGACCGCGTGCAGCCGTGCCGAACCGTCGTAACTGTCCAGGTCCCCAACCGACCACCCGCCGCCGTGGATGAAGACGACCACGGGCAGCACGGATTTCTCCGAGGGCGGCCGGTATATGCGCATGGCGATCGGTCCATCTGGGCCGTCGATGCTGCGGTCCTCAGCCGTCACCTCGGGATGCACTGATTGTCGGGGAAGGTCGGCGAAGCGCTGGCGGGCCTGCTGCGGGCCGCCGTCGGTGGTCAGCTGGAACGGAACCGCCTCGAGCACCTGCTGCAGGACGTTATCCATGGGCATGGCCCACACCGTACGCACTGGGCTCACACGCGAATGAATTTCTGTTCGCCTACGCCGAACATGCCATCCACCGACAGGTCGACGTCGTCGTTGTGGATTCGGCCTTCGAACCAGCCGTAGGGCGCGTAGTACTCGGCCAGCGATCGGCGGGGGCCGACGTGCAGTTCGGAACGGACCGTCGGGGTGAACCGCACATCGACCTGGCCCGACCGGTCGGCATCGCGCACAATCCAGGTGCCCCACGGCCCATCGGGTCGTTCTACCTGGACGGCGGGAAGGCGATGGACCCGGTCGCCGAGCCAGACGGCGTTCTCGTTGTAGCGCTGCGGGTCGCGCACTTGGTTGTCGGTCAAGTTGAAGCCTTCGACCCGGCCGCGGTCAGAGCGGCGCGCCGCAGTCACCCAGTCGTATTGCATCGGTGAGGGGTAATCCCCGTGGTGATCGTCGAGGATCATGAACGAACGGTCAGAGTCGAAAACGGTCAGTTCCGTGCCGGCGCGGAGCATGCCGGCGAACGGCATCATGATCTTGTGCGAGTACAGCGCACGGTCGTCGGCGAAGGGATGGCAGATCACGAGGTGCCCGGACTCTCCGGGGCCGCAGCGCCCGGCACCGTGCAACTCCAGCGGCGGCAGACCGTCGCGGCCTGGATGGGTCGCATCCACCGCCACCAGCCCCGAGTTGATCTCGTTGGTGAGCTGCATCGAAAAGCGGCCGACCCGCCCGCGCGACCGGGTGCGGTCCAGACCGCGGGCGACGTGGACCATCGAGCTCGGCACCCGCCGCTCCCACCGCCGGATCGTGGCTGCGTGCTTGTCGACAACCAGTACCTGCAGCAAAGAGATCGACTTCGTGTCGTAGATGGCACCGAGTACGAACACCGCGTCGTCACCGAGCTGGAAGGCTTCCCATTCCTTGAGTCGGACGTTGCGCGCGGCCCGCAGCAGGCGACCACGAGCTCCGGTGGCCGTAACGACGTCGAGCGGGTTGATCCGCGCGATCGGGCCATCGTAGGTGCCGAACTGGTAGCGACCGTCGGTGACCAGCTCGCCAGGCGGGGTGTCGGAGTCCACCGCCGGATCGTACCGAGGGCGCCGGTCGTCAGGACCGTCTGCTAGACCTGCGGTGTGACCACTCCCCGGCAGGCCGCCGAGCACGAACCGGTCGCCCGGGTGTTGCCCATGCTGACGGTGCCTCACCTGGACCGCGAGTTCGACTATCTGGTGCCGGCCGAGCAGTCCGACGACGCCCAGCCGGGGGTGCGGGTGCGGGTGCGATTCCACGGCCGGCTGGTTGACGCGTTCATTCTCGAAAGACGTTCAGAGACAGACCATGTCGGAAAACTCGGTTGGCTCGGCAAGGTGGTCTCGGCCGAGCGGGTGCTCACCCAGGATGTACGCCGCCTGGTCGACGCGGTGGCCGCCCGTTACGCGGGGACCCGCGCCGACGTGCTGCGCCTGGCGGTACCGCCGCGGCACGCCAGCGTGGAGAAGAAGCCGTCACCACCGCCTGATCCGCGGGTGGACACCTCCGCGGGAGCGTTGGATACCTCCGGCTGGTCCGCCTACAGCGGCGGAGCACAGTTCGTCGCGGCGCTGCGCGACAGTCGCGCCGCGCGCGCCGGATGGCAGGCGCTACCGGGCGAATCGTGGCCAGAGCGGCTTGCCGAGGCCGCCGCGGTGACGATCAACGCAGGTCACGGCGTATTGGCGGTGGTACCCGATCAACGCGATGTGGATCGGCTCTACACCGCTGCGGTTTCGGTGGTCGGGGATTCCACGGTGGTCGCATTGTCGGCCGGTCTTGGGCCCGCCGAACGCTACCGGCGCTGGCTGTCGGTGCTACGGGGTGGCGCGCGGCTGGTGATCGGCACGCGTAGCGCGGTTTTCGCGCCGGTGGCCCAGCTGGGGCTGGTGATGGTGTGGGACGACGGCGACGATTCACTGGCCGAGCCGCGCGCGCCTTACCCGCACGCCCGCGAGGTGGCGATGCTGCGTGCCCACCAGGTGCGCTGCGCGGCACTGCTCGGCGGTTACGCGCGCACCGCTGAAGTCCAGGCGCTGGTCCGCAGCGGCTGGGCGCACGACCTGGCGGCACCCCGACAGGTCCTACGGACGCGGGCACCGCGGGTGGTCGCGTTGGAGGACAGTGTGTATGCCCAGCAGCGAGACCCGGCCGCACATACCGCCAGACTGCCCTCGGTAGCCCTGGATGCGGCCCGCACCGCGCTGGCCGGCGGCTCGCCGGTGCTGGTTCAGGTGCCCCGGCGCGGCTATGTGCCGTCACTGGCCTGCGGACGATGCCGTTCCGTTGCCCGGTGCCGACACTGCACCGGACCCCTCTCGCTGCCGGGCCGTGACGCCGCGGGTGCGGTGTGCCGGTGGTGCGGGCGTGGCGAGCCGGCGCTGCGCTGTGCGCGGTGCGGTTCCGAGGCGGTACGTGCCGTCGTCGTCGGTGCCCGCCGAACCGCCGAGGAACTGGGCCGGGCGTTTCCCGGGGTGTCGGTGATCACCTCAGGTGGTGACGACGCGGTGGACAGCATTCCGCAACGCCCCGCACTGGTGGTCGCGACACCCGGGGTAGAGCCGGACGTCAACGGCGGCTACGGCGCGGCATTGTTGCTTGACGCCTGGGCGTTGTTGGGCAGACAAGACCTGCGCGCCGCCGAGGACACGTTGCGCCGCTGGATGGCGGCGGCTGCGCTGGTTCGCAGCCGCGCAGACGGTGGCGTGGTCGTGGTCGTCGCCGAATCCGCGCTGGCCACCGTGCAGGCGCTCATCCGGTGGGATCCGATCGGGCACGCCCAGGTCGAACTCGACTCCCGCGAGGAGGTGGGCCTGCCTCCCGCGGTGCACATCGCGGCCCTGGACGGGACCACGGCCGCCGTGTCCTCGCTGTTGGATTCCGCCGAACTGCCGGCCGGCGGCGAGCGAATCGGTCCGGTGGACCTGCCCGCCGGAGTCCGCAGACCACCCGGTGTTGCGATCGAGCTACCGGTCAGCAGGATGCTGGTGCGGGCCCCACGCGATGCCGGGTTGGCGTTGGCCGCGGCGCTGCGACGGGCAACCGCGATTCAAAGCGCACGCCACGATCACGAGCCGGTTCGTGTGCAGATCGACCCTTTACACATAGGGTGATTCCGACGGCACCAGGACAGGAGGTGACCATGGGACGCCTGGTCAAGTGGCTGATCCCGTTGCTTGTCATCGGTTTTGGGCTCATGTGGCCGGTGATTTTTGCCGGTGGCACCGAGTCATCCGATGGCGCCGACATCTACGACCCGGTGGTGATCACCGACTACGACGTCGACATCGTGGTCGACGCCGCCGGAGTGATGCGCGCTTCTGAGCGGATCACCACCGAGTTCCCCGGCGGACGCCACGGCATATTCCGCTATTGGGACGTCGCCAACCAGAACAACCCCAAGGTGCGCCAGACCCCGAAAGTCACCTCGGTGCTGCTCGACGGTAAGGCCGCGAGATATCGGATGCTGTGGGAGGACGGCGAGCGGTTCAGGGTGGCCAAGATCGGAGATCCGGATCGCACACTCAGTTACGGCACCCACGTATTCGAGATCCAATACACGATTCCCGGCGTCCTCGACCCGGGCGGCATTGGCGCCGACCGACAGTTCGCGAAGTCCACCGGCGACGTCGGTACGGCACCCTCGGTCTTCTTCTGGAACGTCATCGCACCGTCCTGGAACAACCGCATCGACCGGGCCGACATCACCGTCACCCTGCCCGGGGATATCGGCACCGCACAGTGCTCGGTCGGGTATGGAGTCGGCCGTGCCTGCGACGACCTGACCGTCGACGGCAAGACGGTGACCCTGTCCGCGACCGCACTGCCCCCGCGAACCCCGGTTACGGTGCGGGCGGGCGTCGACGTCGCAGCACCGCCGCAGACCACCCTGCCGTGGTCGTTCGCCTGGGATCGGGTCCTGGGGCAGTCAGTGGCCGGTGTTGTCTGGGTGGCGGGGCTGAGCGCGCTCTTCGGTCTCGGCGGAATGCTGTGGTACCGCACGACGCTCGAGCGCTCGCCGGGCTTTCCGCTGCAGTACGGCCCCCCGCCCGGGCTGGGTCCGGTGCAGACCGAATACATCCGCACCGAGGCCGTACCCAAGAACGGCCTCACCGCCACCCTGTTCTATCTCGCCGAACGCAAATTGATCACCCTGGAGCAGGTCAACGACAAACAGTGGAACGTCCGGGGAGTTGCCAACAGCGGTTGGGCCGGCATCGATCCGGTGAGCGCCGCGGTCGCCTCGGCGCTGAAGGTCAAAGGGTCGGGAATGCTATTCGAAGCCAAGAAGACGGTCAAGTCCGGCAAGAAGCTCAGCAAGGCCAAGACCGACATGACCAAGGCCGTCGAGAAGTGGTCCCTAGACGACGGTTTGATGGTCAAGCGCAACAAGGAACTCTGGGTTCGCGCCGCCAACGCGGTGGCATTCGTGGTGATGATCTGCGCGTTCTTCCGTTGGGGATTTCCGGCCACCATGTGGGGACTGCCGTTCGCGGCGTTCTTCGTCTTCTCGGCGGGGTCGTGGAACCCCGGGGTCGGCACTCGGCGCACCGCCGCCGGTCGTGAGCTGTGGTCGCGCGCAGGCGGTTTCCATCGCATGCTGGTCACCGACTCGGCCGAGGCCCGCTTCGATTTCGGTGCCAGGAAAGATCTGTACTCCGCCTACGTGCCGTTTGCGGTGGCCGCGGGTGCAGCCGCGCTGTGGGCCAAGAAATATGAGGCCACCACCGGTACCGCTGCGCCGCAGCCGGATTGGTACAGTCCGACAGCCGCGACCGGCTGGGGTTTCTCTGCAGGCTCGAGTGGGCCGAACTTCGACAGTTTCGAATCGGCACTGTCATCGTCGATCGGCGCCTACACCGCGTCGCAATCGTCCTCCTCATCGGGTGGCGGCGGCTTCAGCGGAGGCGGCGGTGGCGGTGGCGGCGGCGGTGGAGGTGGATCATGGTGAAATTCCTGTTGATCGTCGTGCTCATCCTGGCGGTTCTGGTGCTGATCGGATTCGTCCTCGGCTACAACAAGATTCGCGGGGCGGATGTCCGGGTCGCCGAAGCGCTCTCCGGAATCGATGTCGAGCTCACCCGACGGGCGTCACTGATTCCCAGCCTGGTGCACACCGTGCAGACTTTCGCCGGACACGAGAAAACCATCCTGGACCACGTGACGAACGCCCGAGCCGCGCTGACGGCCGCCACGACCGGCAAGTCCGTCGCGCAACGCAGTGCCGCGGAGAAGGATCTCGACACCGCGTTGGCGCCGTTGCTCGCGCTGGGACAGACCTATCCGCAGCTGAACTCGTCGAACAACTTCCTCAACCTGCAGGAAAACTTGACCGACACGGAGAACAAGCTTGCCTTCGCCCGTCAGTACTACAACGACGCGGTCGCGACGTTGAACCGCTCGCTGACCACGATCCCGTGGATGTTCGTCGCCCCGCTGGCCGGAGTGGCCGAACGCGAGTACTACCAAACCCCTCGTTAGCCAGACCCTCGTCGACGTAGCCCCGCGACGTGCTGGTGAGCGGCTCCCTACACTTGGCGCGGTGCGAATTGTCTTCGCCGGCACACCCGAGCCGGCCCTACCGTCGTTGCGTCGGCTGCTGGAATCGCCACGGCACGACGTCATCGCGGTACTGACCCGTCCGGATGCTGCCGCGGGGCGGCGCGGGCGCACTGCTCCTTCGCCGGTGGCGCAAGTGGCGCTGGATAGCGGAATTCCGGTGCTCCGCCCGGCCCGCCCCAATTCCGCCGAGTTCGTCGCCGAGCTGGCCGCGTTGGCCCCAGACTGCTGCGCCGTGGTGGCATACGGGGCGCTGCTGGGCGACGCGCTGCTCGCGGTGCCCGGCAACGGTTGGGTCAACCTGCATTTCTCGCTGCTACCGGCGTGGCGGGGCGCCGCGCCGGTGCAGGCGGCAATCGCCGCGGGTGATTCGGTGACGGGCGCGACGACGTTCCGGATCGAGCGCAGCCTGGATTCCGGCCCGGTGTACGGCGTGGTCACCGAGACGATCCGCGCTACCGATACCGCCGGGGACCTGCTGGGACGGCTGGCGGTGTCGGGAGCGACATTGCTGGAATCCACTCTCGACGGGATCGCCGACGGCATCCTGACCGCAGTACCGCAACCTGGCGACGGCATCACCCTCGCGCCGAAAATCACCGTCGAGGAGGCCAGGATTCGGTGGGATCTGCCCGCGCACGCGGTGGAGCGCCGAATCCGTGCGGTCACTCCTCATCCGGGCGCCTGGACCACGATCGGCGATCTGCGGTTCAAGGTGGGTCCGGTCAGGGTCGACAGCGATGTCGATGCCGAGGACCAGCACAGCCTGCAGCCGGGTGAAATCTCCGCTGCCCGTGACGGCGTGCGGGTGGGCACCGGATCGCGGCCGGTGATCCTTGACCGAATTCAGCCACCGGGCAAGAGGCCGATGAGCGCCGCGGACTGGGCTCGCGGTGCTCGGCTGGCCGGGGGTGAACGCGCCCGATGACCCGGCCACCCGGCGGGCGACGTCCCGGCAAGCGCAAAGAACTCGACCCGGCCCGGCGGGCAGCGTTCGACGTACTGCGGGCGGTCACCGAGCGCGACGCCTACGCAAACCTGGCGTTGCCGGCGATCCTGCGCGACCGTGGGATCGGCGGTCGGGACGCGGCTTTCGCCACGGAACTGACCTATGGCACCTGCCGTACGCGTGGTCTGCTGGACGCGGTTATCGCGCACGCCGCGGGTCGTTCGATCGCCAAGATCGATCCGGTGCTGCGTGATCTGCTGCGGTTGGGTAGCTACCAGTTGCTGCGTACCCGGGTCGAGCACCACGCTGCGGTCTCGACGACGGTTGAGCAGGCGGGTATCGAATTCGACACGGCGCGGGCAGGATTCGTCAACGGCGTGCTCCGCCGGATCGCCGGGCGCGATGAACGCGAGTGGATCGACGAGCTCGCGCCGCCCGCATCGACCGATCCGGTCGGACATCTGGCGTTCGCCCACGCCCATCCGCGATGGATCGCACAGGCCTTCGCCGATGCGTTGGGCGCCGATGCATCAGAGTTGTCGGCGCTGCTGGCCAGCGACGATGCCCGTCCCGACGTTCACCTCGCGGCCCGGCCGACCGCGCTGACCGCGGCCGAACTGGCCGAGCAGGTCGACGGCACGGTCGGCCGATTCTCGCCTTACGCGGTGTATCTGGCCGGCGGGGATCCCGGACTGCTCGCACCGGTCGGCGACGGTAGGGCACTCGTGCAGGACGAAGGCAGTCAGCTGGTGGCCCGCGCTGTGACCCTGGCGCCGTTGGGTGGGATCGATGGCGGGCGATGGCTGGACCTGTGCGCGGGGCCGGGTGGTAAGACGGCGTTGCTGGCCGCGATCGGGCAGGCGGCCGGCGTCGATGGCCTCGGTGTCACCGCGGTGGAGCCGGCACCGCACCGTGCCGAACTCGTCGCGGAGAACACCAGGGGCTTGCCGGTCGAGGTGGTGGGTGTGGACGGCCGCGAGTCGGGGCTGCGGCCCGGCTTCGACAGGGTACTTGTAGACGCGCCCTGTACCGGTTTGGGGGCGCTGCGGCGCCGGCCGGAAGCCAGGTGGCGCCGCCAGCCCGGTGACGTACCGCAGCTGGCAAAGCTGCAGCGCGAACTGCTGGCATCGGCAATCCAGTTGACCAGACCGGGCGGCGTGGTGCTGTACGCGACGTGCTCGCCGCACCTGGCCGAAACGGTCGGGGTGGTCGCCGATGCGCTGCGCCGGCACCAGGTTGAGGCTATCGATGCCCGGCCACTGTTCGAACCGGCGGACCGGCTCGGCCGAGGCCCCTATGTTCAGCTGTGGCCGCACCGGCACGGCACCGACGCAATGTTCGCCGCGGCTCTGCAAGTAGGCTGACGGGCATGCGTGCCGCGCCGGAAGCAGGTTCAGCCCCGCTGATAGCCCCCTCCATTCTGGCCGCCGATTTCGCCCGGTTGGCCGAGGAGACCGCCGCGGTGCGCGGCGCCGACTGGCTGCACGTCGACGTCATGGACAATCATTTCGTTCCCAACCTCACACTGGGTCTACCAGTGGTGGAATCGCTGTTGAAGGTCACCGACATTCCGATGGATTGTCATTTGATGATCGACGATCCGCAGCGCTGGGCGCCGCCCTACGCCGAGGCCGGCGCCTACAACGTGACGTTCCATGCCGAGGCGACAGACAACCCGGTGGGCGTCGCCCGGGATATTCGCGCCGCCGGTGCCAAGGCGGGATTGGGTATCAAGCCCGGCACCCCGCTGGAGCCGTACCTGGAGATCCTGCGAGAATTCGACACCGCGTTGATCATGTCGGTGGAGCCGGGTTTCGGTGGTCAGAAGTTCATCGCTGAGGTACTGCCCAAGGTCGGGATCCTGCGCCGGCTCATCGATTCAGGCGAGTTGACCGTCATCGTCGAGATCGACGGCGGCATCAACGCCGACACCATCGAGCAGGCCGCCGCAGCCGGCGTCGACTGCTTTGTGGCCGGCTCCGCTGTCTACAGCGCCGAGGACCCCGCTGCTGCCGTGGCCGCACTGCGCAGGCAGGCTGCGGACGCATCCCTTCATCTGAGGCCATGAACCTCGACGCCGCGATGCGGGAGGCCATCGAGCAGGCTGACCGGGTCAAGGGTCACACCTACCCGAATCCCCCTGTGGGGGCGGTGATTCTGGATAGTGCCGGCCAGGTGGTCGGTGTCGGAGCGACCTCCCCACCCGGCGGTCCGCATGCCGAGGTGTTGGCGCTGCGCCGGGCCGGCGACCGTGCCGCCGGGGGCACCGCGGTCGTCACCCTGGAACCGTGCAACCATTTCGGGAAAACACCGCCATGCGTGGATGCGCTTATCGCGGCCAAGGTTTCATCGGTTGTCTATGCCGTACCGGATCCCAACCCGACAGCCGCCGGTGGCGCGGTCCGGTTGGCCGAGGCCGGCGTCGGGGTCACCGCAGGGGTGTTGTCCGATGCAGTGAGCGCCGGCCCGTTGCGGGAGTGGCTGCATAAGCAACGCACTGGATTGCCGCACGTCACTTGGAAATTCGCGACGAGCATCGACGGACGCAGCGCCGCTGCAGACGGCACCAGCCAGTGGATCACCAGCGAAGCCGCCCGCGCCGATGTACATCGCCGACGCGCTGCCGCTGACGCGATCGTGGTTGGGACGGGTACGGTCTTCGTCGACGACCCAAAGCTGACTGCCCGACTCCCGAGCGGCGACCTGGCTGCGAACCAACCGCTGCGCGTGGTGGTGGGAGAACGCGAGATCTCGCCGGATGCAAAGGTTTTGAACGACGATTCACCCACCATGATGATCCGCACCCGCGATCCGCACGAAGTGATCAGGACGTTGTCAGATCGTACGGATGTGCTGCTGGAGGGCGGACCGACCCTGGCCGGTGCGTTCCTGCGCGCCGGCGCCATCGACCGGATCCTGGCCTACGTGGCGCCAATCCTGCTCGGCGGTCCCATCACCGCGGTCGACGACGTCGGGGTGCTCAGCATCGCGCATGCCCAGCGATGGCGTTTCGATGCAATGCAGGCACTTGGGCCGGACGTACTGCTCAGCCTCGAGCCTGCTTAGCAGGAAACGCGATTGCGTTGTTACTCAATCGTTTCCGAATCTTTATCGACCGTTGTGTGTGGGGTGTCACACGGTATGACGGGTGCTGTCAGTGGCGTATCGACGCCGAATTCTAGGTAGACTGGGCGCATTGCCGGGCACCGCCTCAGGCGGATCAACGAGTTCTAGCTGAACACTGCCGGTGGTGGTCATAAACAAAGGACAACGAGCATGACTGCATTGCAGGACTGGCTCACTACGAGTCCGGTCGCCCCACGCAGCATCAAGGCTGTGATCTGTATCGCATGGCGGGGGGTAACCCCCGAACAATCTGGAACCGCCAAGAAGCCTCAACTCATGGGCCGCGGACTCGAGCGCTGCTGAGGCGTGTTCTCGGGCGGCACCTCCTCAGCCTCCTCGGCATGTTCGCTACGGGCGGCGATGAGCAGACCCAACACGGCACCCACCACGCAGACCACCGCGGTGATCGTGAAGATCTCGGCGTACTGCAGGACATAGGCCTGGCGCACCCGGCCGGCCTCCGCTGACAGCCGTTCGGCGAGGGTGCCGCCGTCCGTGGTCACCGGCAGGCTGGCCAGATGCTGGTTGAACCGGTAGAGACCCCAGGCGCTGAGCGCCGCGATACCGATCAGCATGCCGATCATCCGGGACACCACCACCGCTGCCGAGGCGATACCGTGTTGAGCGGCCGGCACCACCCGCAGGGTCGCCGACGTCAGTGGGCCGATCACCAGCCCGAGACCGAGACCTGCGATCGCCAGGTCGGTGTCCAGCGCGGGCAGGGTGAACAGGCCGAGGTCGTGGCGTGCCGCCAGCAGATCGACCGGCCAGTGCGAGATCAGCAGATACCCGCCGGCAGCGATGAGCAAGCCGGCGAACGCGATGATCCGATCGCCGACCCGGGTGGCAAGCCATCCACCCAGCAATGCTCCGACCGGCAGTGCGACCAGGAAGCGCAGCAGCAGGAACGCGGCCTGGTTCTGGTCCTGGCCAAGGACGCCCTGGCCGAAGAGTTCGACGTTGACCAACGTCACCATCAACGCCGCCCCGGCGGCCAACGATGCACCCAGCGCTGCCAGGAACGGCCTGAAATGAACCCCCGCCGGTTCCAGCAGGCGGGTGCGGGCGAACTTCTCCCAGACGAAGAACGCGACGGTCGCCACCGCGGCGGCTATCAGCACCGGGGCGCCCCAACTGGGCAGCACCTCCTTGCCGTCGGGTTTGGGGTTGTACATCCCGATCACCGCCAGGCCCAGTGCGACGGCCAGCAACACACCGCCGACCACGTCGACCTTCTGGGGATGGTCGGTCGTCTGCCGTCCGGGCAGGCTGAAGTAGATCATCGCCATCGCGATCACCGCCAGCGGCACATTGACCCAAAAGACGGACTGCCAATGCTGGAACAGCCACACCAGGGAGATGCCGTAGATGGGCCCCAACACGCTGCCCAACTCCTGGGCCGCACCCACACCGCCGAGGACAGCCGCGCGGTTACGGGCGGCCCACAGGTCGGCAGCCAGTGCCAGCGTCACCGGCAACAACGCGCCGCTGGCGGTGCCCTGGATGACCCGGCCGAGGACCAACACGGTGAGGTCGGTCGACAGCGCCGTGATCACCGATCCGAGCGCGAAACCGGCCAGGCTGAGCTGGATCAGCATCTTGCGACCGAACCGGTCCGAGGCTCTTCCGAGCAGCGGCATCGCCGCGATGTAACCGAGCAGATAGCCGGTGATGATCGGGGTCACCCGCTGGATCTGATTCACACCGATGCCTACGTCGCGCATGATGTCGGTCATGATCGTGACGACGACATAGGTGTCGAGCGCGCCCAGCACCACCGCAAGACTGCCCGCGCTGATCGCGATACGGCGGTTGGTCTGGCCCGAATTCATTGCCGGCACGGCGACCGCAGGCGAACCGGGCATCACACCCCTGGTTTGTCGACGGTCACCGGCTCGCCCCACTTCGACAGGGTCATCGTGACGCTGTTGCCGGGGCTGGGCTCCAATCGGGCCTGCATCAGCTCGTGATCACCGTCCTCGGCGATCCAGGCGGTGCCCGGAACCGGGCCCGTCGCCGCGATCTGTGGGGCGATCTTGTTGACCGCGTCCGCGGAGACGTTGCCGGTGATGCGCACCGTTTCCGTCCCCTCCACCGTCTCGCGGCCGTCGGCTCTGGCGTCTGAGAAGTTCGCCAGCACGTTGGCCAGCCCGACGTCGGGATTCAGGATCGCCGCGACATCGTAGATGTCGGAAGCGGGCCCGAAATTCGACAGGCTGCCACCCGAGGTGATTGCGGCGTAGAGGTCGCTGTCGGAGACCACGAACTCGACATCCTGGAGACGCTGACCCAGAAAAATGATGTCGGCGGTGCCCTTGGCGGCGACTGCGGGGGTCTGCGTGAGATCGCCGACCAGGGTTTCGACCGGTAGATCAGGGATCTGTCCCTGCACGGTGAGCCGGAGGTGGGCACTGGTCTGTCCGCGGGTGGTTTCGCTGGACTCTTTCAGCAGGGTGGTTGGGTCGGGAAGGTCTTTGGAGGAATCGTTCGACGAGCCCGAGCAGCCTGCAACGAGGGCCAAGACGGCGATGAGGGCGGCGAAGATCGCCAAAAGGCGGGTCTGCATGCCTGCATCGTAGTAGGTCGGTATTTATTTGGGCTGGTGCCGCGTTCACTAGGCTGGTGCCGTGTTCACCGGCATCGTCGAAGAGTTGGGTGAGGTCGTCGGCCGGGAGAACCTCGGCGATTCGGCCCGGCTGGTCATCCGCGGGCCGATCGTGACATCGGACGCAGGCCACGGGGACTCCATCGCGGTCAACGGCGTATGCCTGACCGTCGTCGATGTCCTGGCCGACGGCTCGTTCTCCGCCGATGTCATGGACGAGACCCTCAACCGGTCGAGCCTGCGCGGTATCGATGTCGGAACCCGGGTGAACCTGGAGCGCGCCGCGGCGTTGCAGAGCCGGCTGGGCGGGCACATCGTGCAGGGACACGTCGACGGTACCGGCCACGTCATCTCCCGGACGGCCTCGCCGCACTGGACCGTGGTGCGGATCGCGCTACCTGCCGCGCTGTCCCGTTACGTCGTCGAGAAGGGGTCGATCACCGTCGACGGCGTATCGCTGACCGTGTCGGCGCTGGGACCAGACTGGTTCGAGGTGTCGTTGATTCCCACGACGCTGGATCTGACCACCCTCGGGCGGGCCGAGGCCGGCGCGCCGGTCAACCTCGAGGTCGACATCATCGCCAAGTATGTCGAACGGCTGCTCGGCCAGAAGGCGCAACTCTAGGACGCGGTGGGGTCAAGCGGCACCTCGATGGTGGCCAGCAGCGCTCGATGATCGGACCCGGGAATGTCCAGCGTCCGGATCGATGCGGCGGCGGCGTTGCGCGTCAGCACGTGATCGATCACGATGATCGGTGGGTGCCAGGTGTCGGAAGGGTAAGTCGGTGCGAAGCCTGCGCCGGTCTGCTCGACGGCATCGTGGTAGCCGTTGGTCAGCAGATCCCGGAACTGACGTAAGTCGGGTGTGCTGTTGTAGTCGCCGCCGATGATCACCGCAGCCGGTCCGGCGGCTCGGGCGAAGAAGTTCAGCTGCTCTTTGGCGCCGGCCATGCCCTGGCGCCAGTCGGCGACAGTGTTGGTGTCTCCGGCCACCGGGGACATGATGTGCACGCTCGCAAGCAGCGGGTCGAATCGCACACCAGGGACCTGGAGCCGGGCCGCCGGCATGGTGACCCGGCTATGCCTGGGCGCGGACATCACGGTCAGCGGATATCGGCTCCACATCCCAATTCCCCCGGCACCCGGCTTCGGCATGAGATGTGAATAGGGAAATGTTTCGTCGATACCGGCTTGCGAAAAGCGACTGACCGCCTCGGACGTCAGCTCTGCGACGGTGATCACATCTGCGCTTCGTTGTGCGAAGCCCACCAGCGACACAGCGTCTGCCTGGCCCTTGAAGAGATTCGACGAGAGAATCCGGATTTCGGCATGGTGGCTGATGTCGGGCGGGCGCGCAAGGTAGTACCAGGACACCTGAACCGCCAGGCTGGCCGTCACGAGGAACAGCGCGGCGATGGACAGCAGGATTCGACGGCGCAGGGCCGCCAGCGCCAGCACCGCCAGGGTCGCCAGCGCTGTGTACGGCGATCCAACGGCGAGGACCAGGTCGACCATGTTCGAGATCGGCCTGGTTCGCACCATCAGGGTGAAGGCGGCGAACAGCAGCGCGGCGACGGCGAGCCCCGTCAGAAATAGCACACGGAATCGCCCGGAAGAGTGAGGCATCACAGGGGCTAGGTCAGGGTGACGGCCACGCCGGGTGTGGATGGCCCCGCACGAAGTACGATCACCGCTGGTCTGGCGTCGATCGGTGCATCAAAGGGGATGCTCATCGACGCTGTTTCGCCGGGTTGCAACGAAATGGCTCCGTCAGGGCTGTTCAGCTGTGACGAAATCACGGGATCGGCGTGGTAATCGTGCCCCCGGTCGTCGATCATCGTCTGGTCACCGATCGACACCGACTGCGGTGAGGAGCCCGTGTTGGTCACTTGGAGGTCCACGACCTGAATATCCTCAGCAGGGGCACCCGGCGGTGTCGGCAACGGATGTATCGACTGCACCAGAAACTGAATCTGCTCGTCGCGGATGGGTTTTCCCACTTCGGTTGTGGCGGTCGGATCTGCGGCGGTGGGGATGTCGAAGGACTGCTGGTCCGCGCGGGAGGCAAGAATGGCGATCAGAACCGCACACCCGGCGAGAACGGCCGCCAGCAATGCGCCAGCGAAGAGGAAATGTCGTCGTCGGCGGCGGCCACCGTCCGGTGGCATATAAAGCGTCTGCTGGTCGAACGGTTTACCGAACATGAGGCCTCATGAGCCCTAGTTAACTCCCGAAGCCTGAGACGGGCCAAGGCGATGGGCAATATTCGGCCTGCGGGCGTGGTTCATACTGAACAGGCGTTGACTCGGGTGTCTGATGGTTCCGCACCGGAACCGGCAAGGGTGGTGACGATGACGAGGCTGGATTCGGTCGAGCGGGCGGTGGCAGACATCGCCGCAGGCAAGGCCGTGGTCGTCATCGACGACGAGGACCGCGAAAACGAAGGCGACCTGATCTTCGCAGCCGAGATGGCCACCCCCGAACTCGTCGCGTTCATGGTTCGGTACACCTCGGGCTATCTGTGCGTGCCGCTCGACGGTGATATCTGCGACCGGCTCGGCCTGCTGCCGATGTACGCGGTCAACCAGGACAAGCACGGCACTGCCTACACCGTCACCGTTGACGCGAAAAATGGCGTTGGAACCGGCATTTCAGCTTCGGACCGCGCCACGACGATGCGGTTGCTGTCCGATCCGGCCAGTACCGCCGACGAGTTCACCAAGCCCGGTCACGTGGTGCCGCTGCGCGCCAAGGATGGCGGTGTCCTGCGCCGTCCCGGGCATACCGAGGCCGCGGTGGATCTGGCCCGGCTCGCCGGTCTCCAGCCGGCGGGTGCGATTTGCGAGATCGTCAGCCAGAAGGACGAAGGCGACATGGCGCAGACCGACGAGTTGCGGATCTTCGCCGACGAGCACGGGCTGGCCCTGATCTCGATCGCCGATCTCATCGAGTGGCGGCGCAAGCACGAAAAGCACATCGAGCGGGTCGCCGAAGCCCGCATCCCGACCCGCCACGGCGAGTTCCGGGCGGTCGGATACACCAGCATCTATGACCAGGTCGAACACGTCGCCCTGGTCCGTGGCGACATAGCCGGCCCGCAGGGCGACGGCCACGACGTGCTGGTGCGGGTGCACTCCGAGTGCCTCACCGGCGATGTGTTCGGCTCCCGCCGTTGCGACTGTGGTCCGCAACTGGACGCCGCGCTGGCGATGGTGGCCCGCGAGGGCCGGGGCGTGGTGCTCTATATGCGTGGCCACGAAGGGCGGGGTATCGGACTGATGCACAAATTGCAGGCCTACCAACTCCAGGACGCCGGTGATGACACCGTCGACGCCAATCTCAAACTGGGGCTGCCGGCCGACGCCCGTGACTACGGGATCGGTGCGCAGATCCTCGTCGACCTCGGTGTGCGATCGATGCGGCTGTTGACCAACAACCCGGCCAAGAGGGTCGGTCTTGACGGCTACGGCCTACACATCATCGAGCGTGTTCCGCTGCCCGTGCGCGCCAACGTCGAAAACATCAGGTACCTGATGACCAAACGCGACCGCATGGGTCACGACCTCGTCGGTCTCGAGGACTTCGGTGAGCCGCTCCCGGGCGAGTTCGGCGGCGCCGTATGAGTCCGGCGGTCGGTGTTCCCGAGTTGCCCTCGATCGACGCCTCGGGCATCACGCTGGGCATCGTGGCATCCACCTGGCACGAGACGATCTGCGATGCGCTGCTCGAGGGTGCGCGCCGGGGGGCCGCCGATGCCGGAATCGTCGACCCGACGGTCGTGCGGGTCCTTGGGGCGATCGAAATCCCGGTGGTGGCGCAGGCTCTGGCGGCCACCCACGATGCCGTGGTCGCACTCGGGGTGGTGATCCGGGGTGAGACACCGCATTTCGACTACGTCTGCGACGCGGTCACCCAGGGGCTGACACGGGTGTCGCTGGATGCGTCCAGGCCTGTTGCCAACGGGGTGCTTACCACCAACACCGAGCACCAGGCCCTGGATCGGGCCGGGCTGCCGACATCGGCGGAGGACAAGGGCGCGCAGGCGGTAGCCGCGGCGCTTTCCACGGCGCTACTGCTGCGCCGGTTGAAATCATGACCGTAACCGGTGGCGACAGCTGGGACGTCGAGGTCAAGCCGTACCTGACACCGATTTTCGCCTACGGTGCGGCGGCACTGATCCTCGCCGCGCACGTGGTCGTCGGCGTGTTGCTCAAGGCGTCCTCGACCGGGGTGATCTTCCGCACCGCCGACCAGGTGGCCATCGCGGCGCTGGGAGCGGTGATCGCGGCTTTCGTCTGTCTGTTCGCGCGGCCTCGGCTGCGAGCCGGGCCGTCCGGGGTGGCAGTGCGAAACCTGTTTGGCTATCGGCTGTTTCCGTGGAGCGAGGTCGTCGGGGTGTCGTTCCACCCCGGAGCCCGCTGGGCGCGGCTCGACCTGCCCGACGACGAGTACATCGCGGTGATGGCGATCCAGGCCGTGGACAAGGATCGTGCCGTCGAGTCGATGGACCGGCTTCGCGCGGTGTTGCGGCGCTACCGGCCCGATATCGACTCCAGCCACCGGCAGTAACCTGGTTTCGTGCCCGATCCCGCTACGTACCGACCCGCTCCTGGGTCGATACCCGCGCAACCGGGTGTCTACCGATTCCGGGATCCACACGGCCGGGTCATCTACGTCGGCAAGGCCAAGAGTCTGCGCAGCAGGCTCAACTCCTACTTCGCCGACATTTCCGGGCTGGCGCCCCGGACCCGGCAGATGGTGATGACCGCCGTCGGTGTCGAGTGGACGGTCGTCAACACCGAAGTCGAGGCGCTGCAGCTCGAGTACAACTGGATCAAGGAGTTCGATCCGCGGTTCAACATCAGGTACCGCGATGACAAGTCCTATCCGGTGCTGGCGGTCACGCTCAACGAGGAGTATCCGCGGCTGATGGTCTATCGCGGACCGCGCCGCAAGGGGGTGCGCTACTTCGGCCCGTACGCGCACGCCTGGGCGATCCGCGAGACGTTGGACCTGCTGACCCGGGTGTTTCCGGCCCGCACCTGCTCCGGCGGAGTGTTCAAGCGGCACAGTCAGATTGAGCGGCCCTGCCTGCTCGGATACATCGATAAGTGCTCCGCACCGTGTATCGGTCGGGTCAGCGCACAGGAGCACCGACGCATCGTGGTCGACTTCTGCGATTTCCTCGCAGGCAAGACCGACCGGCTGGTCCGTGACATGGAACAGCAGATGAACGACGCCGCCGGGCAATTGGATTTCGAACGGGCGGCACGGTTACGCGACGATATTTCGGCGCTGCGGCGGGCCTTGGAGAAACAAGCCGTGGTTCTCGGTGACGGCACCGACGCCGACGTCGTCGCCTTCGCCGACGACGACCTGGAGGCAGCGGTCCAGGTATTTCACGTCCGGGGCGGTCGGGTCCGCGGCCAACGAGGGTGGATCATCGAAAAGTCCGGTGAACCCGGCCAATCCACACTGGAGTATCTGGTCGAGCAGTTTCTGACGCAGTTCTACGGCGATCAGGCAGAGCTAAGTGGTGCGGGCGCCGCCGGAGTGGATGAGGCGACCAACCCGGTGCCGCGTCAGGTGCTGGTGCCGGTGCTACCCGGCAACACCCAAGAGCTGGAGACCTGGCTTGCTTCATTGCGGGGCTCGCGGGTGTCGCTGCGGGTGCCCCAACGGGGGGACAAGCGGGCGCTGGCCGAGACGGTGCAGCGCAATGCGCAGGATGCGCTCGCCCAGCACAAGTTGAAACGAGCGGGTGATTTCACCGCGAGAAGCGCTGCCCTACAAAGCATTCAGGAAGCACTCGACCTGGAGGACGCGCCGTTGCGCATCGAGTGTGTCGACATCAGCCATGTCCAGGGAACCGATGTGGTGGCCTCGATGGTGGTTTTCGAGGATGGACTGCCCCGCAAGGGAGACTATCGGCATTATGCGATCAGGGATGCCGCGGGCGAGGGCCGCTCCGACGACGTGGCTTCGATCGCCGAGGTCACCCGGCGGCGCTTCCAACGCTACCTGCGCGACGCTCAGGATCCCGGCGAGGGTGTCCGTCCGGCCCGGTTCGCCTACCCACCGAACCTGTTCGTGGTCGACGGTGGAGCTCCTCAGGTCAATGCGGCCGCCGCGGTTCTCGCCGATCTCGGCATCTCCGATGTGGCGGTCATCGGTTTGGCTAAACGCCTGGAAGAGGTGTGGGTGCCCGCGCAGGACGGATCGGTGCAGGAGCCGGTGATTATGCCGCGTCACAGCGACGGGCTGTACCTGCTGCAACGGGTGCGTGACGAAGCCCACCGGTTCGCGATCACTTACCACCGCAGTAAGCGCTCCAAGCGGATGACCGCCTCGGCGCTGGACTCGGTGCGGGGGCTGGGGGAGCACCGCCGCAAGGCGTTGGTGACCCACTTCGGGTCGCTGGCCAGGCTGAAAGAGGCCAGCGTCGAGGAGATCATCGCGGTACCGGGCATCGGTTCGGCGACGGCGCGCGCCGTCCTGGAGGCACTTGGACCCCAGGTCCGCGATTCGGAACCGCCCCCACCAGATATCGACAATGATCAGGGCAGGGTATCGGGATGACAGACCAGGGAATGTACGACGAACTGCATGGTGGCGGCGTTGCGGGCGACCACGAGCACCGCGAATCCGATGGCATCGACGTGGTGCTCGTCACGGGTCTGTCCGGTGCGGGCCGGGGTACCGCGGCCAAGGTGCTCGAAGATCTCGGTTGGTACGTCGCCGACAACCTGCCGCCCGAGCTGATCGCACGAATGGTAGAGCTGGGGCTTGCCGCGGGCTCGCGCATCACTCAACTCGCGGTGGTGATGGACGTCCGATCCCGGGGCTTCACCGGCGACCTGAACTGGGTGCGCACCGAGCTGGCGAGTCGCAACATCACGCCGCGGGTGGTGTTCCTGGAGTCCTCCGACGACATTCTGGTGCGCCGCTACGAGCAGAACCGGCGAAGTCATCCGCTGCAGGGAAACCAGACGCTGGCCGAAGGCATCGCCGCCGAACGGGCGATGCTGGCACCGGTGCGGGCCACCGCCGATCTGGTCATCGACACCTCGGCGCTGTCGGTTCCGGCGCTGCGGGAAAGCATCGAACGCGCCTTCGGCACCGAGACCGTCGCCCACACCAACGTCACCGTGGAGTCCTTCGGGTACAAATACGGACTGCCGATGGACGCCGACACCGTGATGGACGTCCGGTTCCTGCCCAACCCGCACTGGGTCGACAATCTGCGCCCGCACAGCGGGCAGCATCCCGATGTTCGTGACTACGTGCTCGGCCAACCCGGCGCCGTTGAGTTCCTCGACTCGTACCATCGGCTGTTGGGGGTGGTGATCGACGGATACCGCCGGGAGGGGAAGCGATACATGACCGTCGCCATCGGGTGCACCGGCGGTAAGCATCGCAGCGTGGCGATGGCCGAGGCGCTCGCGGATCGGCTACAGGGTGACGCGGCGTTGACGGCGCGGGTGCTGCACCGGGATCTGGGGCGAGAATGAGCGCACGTATCGTCGCGCTCGGCGGTGGCCACGGCCTCTATGCCACCTTGTCGGCGGCGCGCCGGATCACCCCGCACGTCACCGCGATCGTCACCGTCGCCGACGACGGCGGTTCGTCTGGTCGGCTGCGGGGCGAATTGGATGTGGTGCCGCCGGGGGATCTTCGAATGGCATTGGCTGCGTTGGCTTCCGACAGCCCGCATGGTCGGTTGTGGGCCACGATCATCCAGCATCGGTTTGGCGGCACGGGTGCGCTGGCGGGCCACCCGATCGGCAACCTGATACTGGCCGGGCTCAACGAAGTGCTCGCCGACCCGGTGGCCGCGCTCGACGAGCTGGGACGGGTGTTGGGCGTCATGGGCCGGGTGTTGCCGATGAGCCCGGTCGGACTCAGCATCGAGGCCGACGTCGCGGGTCTGGAGTCCGACCCGCGGGTAAGTCGTGCTATCCGAGGACAGGTGGCGATCGCCACCACCGTGGGCAAGGTACGCAGGGTGCGGCTTCTGCCGAGCGACCCGCCTGCCACCCGGCAGGCGGTCGCGGCGATCATGCACGCCGACCTCGTGGTGCTTGGACCGGGGTCGTGGTTCACCAGCGTGATCCCGCACGTCCTGGTCCCGGAGCTGGCAGCGGCATTGCAGGCGACCAGTGCGCGGCGCGCGCTGGTACTCAACCTGGTGGCCGAGCCGGGGGAGACGGCGGGTTTTTCAGTGGAACGCCACATCCACGTGCTGGCCCAGCATGCGCCCGGGTTCACCGTGCACGACATCATCGTCGACTCGAGCCGCGTGCCCAGCAACCGGGAGCGGGAGCAGTTGCATCGGACGGCCAAAATTCTGGACGCTCATGTTGAATTTGCCGACGTTTCCAGACCTGGTACACCTTTACATGACCCGGCGAGGTTGGCCGAGGCGCTGGAGGGGGTCCGCAACCGTCAGACGGCGCCGAGCGGCAGTACCGAGGCGATGCCGAGACCGCCGACCGCGCCCGCACCGACAGTGAACGGACCGAGAGGTGACGACCCGTGGCGATGACAGCCGAGGTCAAGGACGAGCTCAGCCGGTTGGCGGTCAATTCGGTGAGCGCACGCCGGGCCGAGGTGGCATCCTTGCTGCGTTTCGCCGGCGGGTTGCACATCGTGTCCGGACGGGTAGTGGTCGAAGCCGAGGTGGATCTGGGCATCATCGCGCGCCGGCTTCGCAAGGACATCTACGACCTGTACGGCTACAACGCGGTGGTCCACATGCTGTCTGCCAGCGGGATCCGCAAGAGCACCCGGTACTTGGTGCGGGTCGCCAACGACGGTGAGGCGCTCGCACGGCAGACCGGTCTGCTCGACCTGCGTGGTCGGCCGGTGCGCGGCCTGCCCGCACAGGTCGTCGGTGGGAGCGTGGCCGACGCCGAGGCCGCTTGGCGGGGAGCGTTTTTGGCTCACGGATCGCTCACCGAGCCGGGGCGGTCGTCAGCTCTGGAGGTCAGCTGTCCCGGCCCCGAGGCGGCGTTGGCGCTCGTCGGTGCGGCTCGCCGCCTCGGCGTCAGCGCGAAGTCCCGCGAGGTACGTGGCAACGACCGCGTAGTGGTCCGCGACGGCGAGGCGATCGGTGCATTGCTGACCCGGATGGGCGCCCAGGACACCCGGCTGACCTGGGAGGAGCGCCGGATGCGCCGTGAGGTGCGGGCGACCGCGAACCGGTTGGCCAACTTCGACG
>JAGQTR010000029.1 GCA_020438915.1 Mycobacterium sp. | reverse complement strand
CGTGTCAGAGGAGTAGACGCGTTGCTGGACCTGGAGGCTTAGCTGCTGTATCGAATCGCCATCCTGGCTCGCACCGCGCCGCGCCGTATCCTGCTCGCCGCGACGCTGCTGACAGTTGCCCTGGGGATATTCGGGGTGCCCGTCGCCAAGGACCTGTCGCCCAGCGGTTTTCAAGATCCGAACTCCGAATCGACGCTTGCCACAAGTGTTCTCACCGAGAAGTTCGGTCAGGGCGACGTCGCAATGATCATCGTGGTTTCCTCGCCGGACGGCATCGACAGCACCCGGGCGCGCGAGGCCGGCATCGCCATCGTCGACGGCCTGACCGATCGCCCGCAGGTGGCCAACGTCTCCTCGGCCTGGACCTCACCACCGGCGGTCGCCGCCGATCTGGCCAGCCGGGACCGCACCGCCGGGCTCATCGTGGCCGGTATCAATGGCACCGAAGCTCAGCAGCAGGAATACGCCGCCGAGATCTCCGACGAGGTCAGCCGTGACCGAGACCGCGTGACCGTGCGCACCGGCGGCACCGCGATGGTCAACGTCCAGGTCACCGAGCATTCTCAGCGCGATCTTCTGGTCATGGAATCGCTGGCGGTCCCGCTGAGCTTCCTGGTTCTGGTCTGGGTGTTCGGCGGACTGCTGGCCGCTGCGGTGCCGGTCGCCATCGGCGGAATGGCGATCATCGGCGCGCTGGCGGTGCTTCGGCTGGTCACCTTCGCCACCGACGTGTCGATCTTCGCGCTGAACCTGGCCGCCGCGATGGGTCTGGCCTTGGCGATCGACTACACGCTGCTCATCATCAGCCGCTACCGCGATGAACTAGCCGGCGGCGTGGATCGTGCCGAGGCCCTCAATCGCACCATGACCACCGCTGGGCGCACCGTCATCTTCTCCGCCACCACGGTCGCGCTGTCGATGGCGGCGATGGTGTTGTTTCCGATGCACTTCCTCAAGTCGTTCGCCTACGCCGGGGTGGCCACCGTGGCGTTCGCGGCGGCGGCCGCTGTCATCGTGACACCCGCGGCGCTGGTGCTGCTCGGCGATCGACTCGACTCACTCGATGTTCGACGGCTCGGCCGCCGGTTGCTGCGCCGCCCCGACCCGGCACCCATTCCCGTCGAACAGCGGTTCTGGTATCGCTGCGCCAAAGCCGTCATGCGCCGCGCCCTCCCCGTGGGTCTGGCCGTCGTGGTGCTGCTGGTCGCGCTCGGTGCTCCGTTCGCCGGTGTGCGGTGGGGATTCCCCGACGACAGGGTGCTGCCGCAGTCGGCATCCGCGCACCAGGTCGGCGATCTGCTGCGCCAAGACTTCGCCGACAACTCCGACACCGCGGTCACCGTCGTTGTTCCCGACAGCCGAGGCCTGGCGCCTGCCGACCTGTCCGGGTACGCCGCCGAACTGTCCCGGGTGGCCGATGTTCCCGCGGTGTCCGCCCCAACCGGAACCTTCGTCGACGGGGTTCGGGTCGGCCCGCCCTCCGCACCGACCGGCGAGAGTCAGGGCAGCGTCTTCCTCACCGTCAGCAGTACCGCACCGCTGTTCTCCGATGCCTCGGAAACCCAGCTCGACCGACTCCACGCGGTGACCGGTCCCGGTGGGAAGGAAGTTCTGATGACGGGCACCGCCCAGGTCAACCGCGACAGCGTCGAGGCCATCACCTCGAAGCTGCCACTGGTGCTCGGCGTGATCGCCGTCGTCATGTTCGCGCTGCTGTTCCTTCTGACCGGCAGCGTCGTCGTACCGTTGAAGGCGTTGGTGCTCAACCTCTTATCACTGACCGCCGCGTTCGGCGCGTTGGTGTGGATCTTCCAGGAGGGCCACCTTTCCGGCCTGGGGACGACCCCGACCGGCACGCTGGTGGCGAACATGCCGGTGCTGCTGTTCTGTATCGCCTTCGGGTTGTCGATGGACTACGAGGTGTTTCTGGTCGCACGTATCCATGAATGCTGGCTGGAATTGCGGGAAACCGGTGTGGTGAACGGCGACGGTCGCCGCGCCCACGCAGCAGCGGCCAACGAGGAGGCGGTGGCGTTGGGCATTGCCTATACCGGCCGCATCATCACCGCCGCCGCACTGATCATGTCCATCTCGTTTGCGGCACTGATCGCTTCCAACGTGTCGTTCATGCGGATGTTCGGCCTCGGCCTGACACTTGCGGTGCTCGTGGATGCGACGTTGGTGCGCATGGTGTTGGTGCCCGCGTTCATGCGTCTGATGGGGGAATCGAATTGGTGGGCGCCGCACTGGCTCAAACGGGTGCATGCCCGTCTGGGCTTCAGCGAGGCACTGGGCGGCCAACCCACCAGCCACGCTCAACCCCCTAAAGACGCAGAGAACGAGGCGATCTCATGACCAACAGTCCAATCAGTGTGATTGCCGGCTGCCAGGGGGCGTTGCCGCCGCACCGCTACACCCAGCCCGAGATCACCGAGGTCTTTCTGGGCGTCCCGGCGTTCACCGATTTCAGTGAGGTAGTGCGCGGGCTGCATGAGAACGCCGGGGTGAACGCCCGCCATTTTGTGCTTCCGATCGAGCGCTATCCGTCACTGAACGACTTCGGCGAGGCCAACGACATCTACCTCGAGCACGCTCTGGATCTGGCCTGCGAGGCGCTGACGGCCGCGCTCGACGAAGCAGGTCTGCGCCCAGCCGATCTCGACATGATCATGACGACCACCGTCACCGGTATCGCGGTGCCGTCGCTGGACGCGCGCATGGTGGACCGGCTGGGACTTCGGCCCGATGTACGCCGGGCACCGCTGTTCGGCCTGGGTTGCGTGGCCGGCGCCGCCGGTATCGCCCGAATGCACGATTACCTGCGCGGCGCACCCGGTCAGGTCGCCGCACTGGTGTCGGTGGAACTGTGCTCACTGACCTACCCCGCCGCCGAGCCGACCATCGCCAGCCTGGTCGGCAGCGCGCTGTTCGGTGACGGCGCCGGGGCAGTGATCGCCGTGGGCGAGGACCGCGCCGGCAAGATCGACGCGACCGGGCCCGAGGTGCTCGACTCGCGCAGCCGGATGTACCCGGACTCATTGGGCACCATGGGGTGGAAGGTCGGCCGGACGGGCTTCCAGCTGATCCTCTCGCCGGACCTCCCCGAGCTCATCGAACGGTATCTCGGCGACGACGTGAGCGGCTTCCTGGGCGACCACGACCTCACCGTCTCCGACATCGTGACGTGGGTATCACACCCGGGTGGCCCCAAGGTCATCGAGGCGATCATCACCACCCTCGGGCTCACCGACGATGACCTCGCTTTGACGTGGCGCTCGTTGGCCGACGTGGGCAACATGTCGTCGTCGTCGGTACTGCACGTGCTGAGAGACACCCGCGCCGAGAAGCCGGCCGCCGCAGCACCGGGTCTGCTGATGGCGATGGGTCCCGGCTTCTGCTCCGAGCTCGTCCTACTGCGTTGGGGCTAAGCATGCTCGCCTACAGTGTGCTGATCGCCGCGGTCGCCGCCGAACGCGTCGCCGAACTCGTAGTCTCCCAACGAAATCTGCGATGGAGCCGGGCCCACGGCGGTGTCGAGGTGGGCGCCGGCCATTACCCGCTGATGGTTTTGCTGCACACTGCGCTGCTGGCCGGCTGCCTGGTGGAGGCCGCCCACCGCGAGTTCATCCCGGCGCTGGGCTGGCCGATGCTCGGCGTGGTACTGGTCGCCCAGGCGCTGCGCTGGTGGTGCATCGGCACACTGGGCCGGCAGTGGAACACCCGGGTGGTCGTCGTTCCCGCTGCGGCCCGGGTCACCGGTGGGCCGTACCGGTTCGTCGGGCACCCCAACTACGTGGCGGTGGTGCTCGAGGGCATCGCGCTGCCGCTGGTACACAGTGCGTGGATCACCGCGACGGTGTTCACCGTGCTGAACGCCGCGCTGCTGCGAGTGCGGATCTCGGTGGAGAACAAGGCGCTGGAGTCGCTGACATGATCGATCTGGTGGTTGCCGGTGGTGGGCCTGCGGGTCTGGCCACCGCCATTCACGCGGCCCGCGCGGGCCTCGAGGTCGTCGTCATCGAGCAGCGCACTTCGCCGATCGACAAGGCCTGCGGCGAGGGGTTGATGCCGCACGCGGTGCGCCAGCTGGACCTGCTCGGGGCCCGGCCCGCGGGAAGACAGTTCCGCGGCGTGTCCTATCTTGACGGCAATCACTGTGTCACAGCCGAGTTCGAGTCTGGCCCCGGTCTGGGAGTTCGGCGGAGCACCTTGCACGCGGCGCTGCAGTCCGAGTCGGATGCGGCCGGAGTGTCGCTGGTACACGACAAGGTCGGCGCGATCACCCAGCAGTGTGACTCGCTGATGGTCAACGGGATTCGTGCCCGCTACCTCGCAGCGGCCGATGGCCTGCACTCACCGATCCGGAACGACCTCGGCCTGCAGCGTCCGGCGGGACGGTCCCGGCGCTGGGGAATCACCCGGCACATCGCCGTCGCTCCGTGGAGCGACTGCGTCGAGGTGTACTGGTCGCAGCGTTCCGAGGCGTACGTGACACCGGTCGCCGATGACTGCGTGGGCATCGCGATCCTGACCTCGGCACAGGGCCGCTTCGAGCAACACCTCGCGGCTTTTCCGGGCCTGCGCGAGCGCATCGACGGGTATCCGCACCAGCCCGACCGAGGGGCCGGGCCGCTGCAGCAGAAGGTTCGTCGCCGGGTGGCCGGCCGGGTACTGCTGGTCGGTGACGCGGCGGGCTACGTCGACGCGCTCACCGGAGAAGGTCTGGGTCTGGCATTCGCCGCGGCGCGACTCCTGGTCGACAGTGTGCTCGCCGACCGTCCGGGCGACTACGAGCAGCAGTGGCGCCGAGCCACCCGCCGCTACCGGTTGATGACCGCGGCGATGCTGCACGCCAGCAGGTCCCCGTTGCGTTCACTGATCGTGCCCGCGGCCAGCGGCCTCCCCCGCGTTTTCGCACGCGTGGTGAACCTGCTCGCCGACTAGGGCACCGTCGATGAGCGCCACCGAGATAGTGTTGCGCCCTTCGGATTTCGCTACATAGAGCGCTCTGTCGGCGTGGTCGAGCAGTTCGCTGATCGCGGCGTCAGGGTCCACGCCCTGATATCGGAGCTTGTCGTGCGGATTCACCGTGCAGACACCGATGCTGACGGTGACGATTCCGGACGGCGAGCCGGGGTGGGCGATGGTGAGTGCGCGGATCGCCGAGGCCAACCCGGCGGCGAAGGCGCGCGGGTCCGCACAGGCGGCCAGCACGACCGCGAACTCCTCGCCACCGTAGCGTGCGGCGACGCAGGTATCCGGGTCGGTGAGATTCAGCAGGACACCGGCAATGTCGCGCAGACAGGTGTCCCCTGCTTGATGTCCGTAGTGGTCGTTGAATGCCTTGAACCGGTCGATGTCGACGAACAGCGCCGTCACCGGCTGCGCGAGCTCGGCTGCGCGCAGCCAGATCGCGTGCGCCTGCGCCGACAGCCCGCGCCTGTTGGCCAGCCCGGTGAGCGGGTCGGAGTGCGCCAGGTCGGTCAGGGTGTCCTGCATCTCGCGTTCCAGAGTGACGTCACGCAGGATGCCGGCGGAAAGCCCGTTGGACAACTGCCGGCTGTGCATGACGAACCATGACCAGGTTCCGTCTTTGGACCGCACCCGGAAAGGCGGGGTGGGCGCGGCGGGCCCGGCGTCGGCAGCGGCTCCGCTGCCGGTGAGTAGGCGCAAGTCGTCGGGATGAATGTGGCGCTGCCATTCCGCGCGCGGGATGGGGCCGTGTTGCAGTTCCAGGCTGCTGTGTCCGGCGAACGCGTTGTGCAGGATGTCGCCGTGCCTGTCGACGACGATGACCAGATCCCCGGTCATCTCGGCGATGAGGTCGTACACGTCGTCGCTGGCTCGGTCCAACGCACCCAGGCGGTTACGCTCATCCAGTCCAGCGGCGACCAGTACCACCATCGCGTAGCCGGCGAGCAAGAACACCTGCGCATTGATCATCGACCGGGTCGGGTCGGCGGTGTCGACGGTGAACGGCCCGTATCCGGCGAACGTGGTGCCCAGGATGATGCTCGCGCCGATGGCCAGCTGCCAGAACGCCGCAGCGATACCGGCTTCGATGAGGACCAGCAGCGCGGGCACCCCGGCCAGGAACAGCAACACGAAGTTCGAGTCGGCGGCGGCGATCAGGCACAACGCGATCATCAGCAACGAGAAGCCCGCCGACGTCGCGAGCTGACGCCAGGATCGCCGACGCCAGGATCGCGGCCAACGCAACAGCACCGGTGTCAGGAACGCGATACCGACCGCCTCGGCGAGGTACCAGATCAATGCGACCGTGGCCAAGGACCGCAGATCGGCGGGTCCCTGACCGTGCACGACGACGCTGGCAGCGCCGATGACACCGGCGATCGCGGGCGCCACCACGACGCCGTAGATGACGAATCGGCGCCAGCTGCGCACCGAATCGGTGTGACCGGACACCCAGTCCCGGTCCGGGTGCAGGACCCACGCCGCGAACAGGACCGCGCAGGCGGTGGACAGCGCGGCCAGTTCGGGCCGCTGCCCCAGTATCAGCCATGCGGGCAAGTACTGGAACACGGCGAAGAACACCAGGTAGGCGGGCCAGTGCCGGCGCCGGGAGGTGAGCAGCGCCACCAGCTGCGGGGCGGCGGCCAGCCAGACCACGGTGAAGGTCCGCCCGTCGACCGATGCGAGCCAGCGCACCAGATACGAGGCCGCGGCCACCCCCAGCGTCCAGCTCACCAGCTGCCACAGCGGGGGCAGCAGATCGGCCTCGACAACCCGCACCCGCAGGCGTTCCCAATGGCCGGTCAACCCGGTCAGTGGGGATGGTCGACCCACAGACATCCGTCTAGTCAACCGCGTCGATGTTCATCTCGGCAACGCTATCGCCAGAGGCCTTCCGATATCGGTAACCGCACGGAGTTCATCGGCCGAACGGCGCAACGGCCCGGGAGCCGGCGCGATCCAGCACCGCCACGGTCGCCCACCGCGCCGGATTCGCAGAGGTCACAACCCGGTCACTGAGCCGCGCGGCCGCCCGGCTTCTTCCGTGTCGCGCTGCTAGGTTCGCGGCCGTGGCGTTGTTCGGGCATCGGATTCGCCGCGGCGGCGCACGGCTGGCCGTCGTGGCGCTACTCGCTGTGGGATTGACGGCGGTGGGCACCGAGCCTGCCGCCGAGGCGTTCTCCAACCCCGCGCTTCCCATCGAGCAACTCGATATTCCGTCACCGGCGATGGGACGCAATATCCGCGTCGAATTCCAATACGGCGGTCCGCATTCGGTGCTGCTGCTCGACGGGCTGCGCGCCCGGGACGACTACAACGGCTGGGACATCGAAACCGCCGCGTTCGACTGGTTCTACCAGTCCGGAATCTCGGTGATCATGCCCGTCGGTGGGCAGTCCAGCTTCTATTCCGACTGGTACCGTCCCGCCAAGAACAATGCCGGCACGCTGACATACAAGTGGGAGACTTTCCTGACCCGCGAGCTGCCGACCTGGCTGGCCGCCAATAGGGGGCAGGATCCGTTCGGCAATGCAGTTGTCGGACTGTCGATGTCGGGTGGCAGCGCGCTGACGATGGCCGCCTGGCATCCGCGCCAATACAAGTTCGCCGCCTCGCTGTCGGGCTATCTTGCCCCATCGCGAGGCTTGTGGCCGACGCTGATCGACATCGCGATGCAGGACGCCGGCGGCTTCGACGCCATCGACATGTGGGGCACCCCCGGCTCCCCCGCCTGGACGCGCAATGACCCCACGGTCAACATCAACCGACTGGTCGCCAACGGCACCGCACTGTGGGTGTATTGCGGCAACGGGGTCAGCTCCGACCTCGACACCAGCAGAGACTTCGGAGCCAACTTCGGTGCGCAGTATCTGGAGAACATCACCCTGTCCACCAACAAGGAATTCCAGCAGAAGTACCTGGCCGCGGGCGGACGCAATGCGGTATTCAATTTCCCGCCCAACGGAACTCACAGCTGGGGATATTGGGGTGCCCAACTGCAGGCGATGAAGGCCGACATGGTGCGCATCGTTACGCCGCCTCCACCGCCCCCGCCGCCGGTCGCTCCTCCGCCCGCCCCCGGGGCAGCGCCCCCTGCGGCGTCGGCGCCCGCCCAGGGATAGCGCGCTATTTGAAGTACGGGTCGAGCAGGGTCGACCACGCCTGGTCCAGCTGGTCCCACTCCTGCGGGCACCCGTCCGCGCGGTCTTCGGGCAGTTCGCCGTCGGTGATCAGGTCGGCGTTCCGCTGCGGATCGGATCCGTAGATCCAGCACTGCAGGTTGAACATTCGCGTCTCGTCCAGCGAGTGCACGTCGGCGAAATCTTCGTTACCCAACTCGGTACGCTGCGCCCCGGACGCGCCGAACGCCCGTGCGAAGTCCTTCACCGCCTGCACCGACTCCGGATCGGCCTGCCCGTCCTCGCCCGGCGACAGCAGGATGTAGGCGGCGAGCTGATCTGCAACGTCCTCCTCTCGCCCGGTGACCGGTAGGTCGTACACACTGATCGCCATGTGCCCGACCTCGTGGTAGAACGTCGCGTACTCGGAGTTGATCGCCGACGCGTCCGGATCGGAGTCTCCCGCATCGGTGAATATCTGCCGGGCCTGTGCGGCGTCCTCGTAGCAGATGGTGATGGTGTTCTCGCTGTCATCCCAGAAGGCGTTGGCCTCATCGCACTGCGAACCGTGCAGCGCAATGTCAATGGGCAGGTTCAGCGTCTGGTTGATGTCATCGGCGAGGTCTTCGAGTAGGTCATTGTCCTGCATCAGCGTGCGCCCGGCGATGGCTTCCGGGCTCTGGGCATCTTGGTAGGCAGGGATCATCGTCCCGGCGCCGGCGGCTTCGTCGTCAGCGGGGGCCGGATCGGGGCTCTTCCCCGCCATTGCCGACGATGTCGTTGCGGGTCCGGACGCCGCAGACTCGGGCCGTGGCCCGCCTCCGCAGCTCACCACCAGCAGACCTGCTGCCACGATCGGCAACACCGGTGAATTCATCGCCGCACCCCCTCGCCGCAGACTATCGCGGCGGCGGGGCTACTTGGAGTAATCGGTACTCAACCAGCGCTGTGGGCGCATCCGGATGACGATCGAGGTCGGGGTCAGGTTCTGCTCGGTGAACTGCTCGCCGGCTTCCTCTCCGAGGTAACGGACCGCGATCGCCCGTACGTCGGCGGCATCTGCGGGGCCGATGCCGGTGACGTCACCTTCGGCGGTGACGTACTTGTAGGGTGGCTGCTCGTCCTGCGCGGTGATGGTGAACCGGCCGGCATCCCGAATCAATTTGTGTTTCATCGATTCTGACTCGGTCCACAGCAGCACTTCGCCGCCGGGCCGGTACCCGTACCAGATGGGCACCGCCAGCGGTGCGCGGTCGGCACGCTCCACCGCGATCACGCCGACATGGACACCGGCCAGGTACTGCTCGCGTTCCTCATTGGTCATCTTGGCCATGTCAGCTGCCAACCGCTACACGGGTCATCGCATTCCCGTCAGCCGACCGGCACCAATTCGAACACCGACCGCAACCCTCACTGATCACTGGCCGGTGTCGATCCCGTGGCGACCGGGCGCGCCGGATCCGCACTCCACTGCGACCACGAGCCGGGAAACAGTGCGGCGTCGACGCCGACGGTGGCCAGCGCCGCGATGGTGATCGCGGCGGTGATACCCGAGCCGCAGTACACCGCGACGTCGGATCCGGCGCCCACCCCGCGCTCCTCGAATAGTCCGGTGAGCTCTCGCTCGGCCAGCCATGCGCCGTCACCGGCGAGCATGCTCGCGCTCGGCAGGTTGACGGCACCGGGGATGTGGCCCGACACCGGGTCCACAGGTTCGCCCTCACCGCGGTAGCGCTCCGGCGCACGCACGTCCAGAAGGATCCTGCTGCCGTCGGCCGCGCCCTCCGCGGTGACCGTTCTGCGGGCAGCGGCGTAGAGATCGTCATGGTGGGCGGTCACGTCGCCGGGCTCCGGAGTGACGCTGCCGGTGGATAATTCGCCCGTCCAGGCAGGCAGACCACCATCGAGGATCCTGACGTCGGCGATCCCCGCGGCCGTCAGCACCCACCACGCACGGGCAGATCCGGCGCGGATCCAGTCGTCGTAAACGACCACGGGAACACCGGTGCGTACGCCCCACCGCCGTGCGGCCGCCTGCACTGCGCGCCCCGACGGCAGCGGATGCCGACCGCGGCCGGCCACCGAGTGGTCGGTGAGCTCCTCTTCGAGGGATACGTAGACCGCGGTGGGGAGATGGCCGC
>JAGQTR010000471.1:2977-3305 GCA_020438915.1 Mycobacterium sp. | reverse complement strand
GCCGGGCCGGTCAAGGCGCTGAGCATGTTGTTGCCGCCGACCCCGATGTCACCGCCGATCAGGTTGGCGTTGTGGTCGGCCAACCGAGCCGCCGGCACGCTGCGCACCCCGACCACCAGGTCGCGGAATCCGGGGGCGAAGCGCTCGACGATCCCGGTGACCGTTTCGGCCATGTCCCGTGGCGAGCCCTGCGGCACGTGCGCATAGGTCCACAGCGGCCGGCGGCCGTGGGCATCGATCCGCCCGGGGTCAGCGAGGTGGGGGAGTGCGGCGAGCACCATCGGCCATTCGGGATGGCGGCCCTCGGCGACCTCCCGTTCGGCCCGCG
>JAGQTR010000471.1:0-2845 GCA_020438915.1 Mycobacterium sp. | reverse complement strand
TCGGCATAACGCGACGGCAGCCGGTCACCGTAGATGTCCAACAGCGCGGTAGGTGCGGTGTCGTAGAGCACCACACCCGATGGCGGCCGCGTGACCTCTTCGCCGACCACCAATTCCCCTCCATGGGAACGTAGGTCGGCCAGCAGGGCCTCGGGGATGGCCTTCGATCCGCCGACGGGTATCGGCCAACCGACCGCATGGGCCAGCGTCGCCAGCATCAGGCCCGCCCCAGCGGCCACCAGCGAGGGCATACGAGAGATCGTGTGTGCCGCAACGCCAGTGAACAAGGCTCGGGCATCGTCGCCGGCCAGGAGGCGCCACGCGGGAGTGCCCTGTGCCAGCAGCCGCGGTGCGACCCGCAGGGCTGCGGGGATGCTCGGCGGGATCGAACGTTTGTCGCCGAGCAACAGCCCGACCACGCCCTCGCAGTCCGCGGACAGCGGACCCAGCAGCCGACGCCACGAGGATCCGTCGTCAAGTTCGGCGCAGGTGCGCTCGATGTCGCGGTAGCCGATCGCCGCGGCCCGGTCGGTCAGCGGATTGCCATAGGACACTTCCGGCACCGCAAGCGTCACCCCGCGGGCGGGTAGATCGAACGCGGCGAAGAACGGTGATGCCAACGCCAACGGGTGCACCGCTGAGCAGATGTCGTGGAAGACGTCCGGAAACTCCGGATCGGCCACGGTGCGTGCACCGCCTCCGGCGGTCGGCTGGGCCTCGATGACCTGTACCGAAAGGCCTGCCCGTGCGCAGATGACGGCGGCGGCCAGCCCATTGGGCCCACTGCCGACGACGGTCACGTCCATCGTGCCATTCTCCCGCCCACGACCCGGTAAAAGCAGCCCATTAGGCTGTCGGCGTGAGTTTGCCTGTTGTTCTGATCGCCGACAAGTTGGCCCAATCGACCGTGGAAGCCCTGGGCGACCAGGTCGAAGTCCGTTGGGTCGACGGTCCGGATCGCGAGAAACTGCTGGCTGCGGTCGGCGACGCCGATGCGCTGCTGGTGCGCTCGGCTACCACCGTCGACGCTGAGGTCATGGCCGCGGCGCCGCGGCTGAAGATCATCGCCCGCGCCGGAGTCGGGTTGGACAACGTCGACGTCGACGCCGCCACGGCGCGTGGCGTTCTGGTGGTCAACGCGCCGACGTCGAACATCCATAGTGCTGCCGAGCACGCGATGGCGTTGCTGTTGTCCACCGCGCGCCAGATACCTGCTGCCGACGCCACGTTGCGAGCCAAAACCTGGAAACGGTCGTCGTTCTCCGGCACCGATATCTTCGGAAAGACCGTGGGGGTGGTCGGCCTCGGACGCATCGGTCAGCTGGTGGCCCAGCGACTCGCCGCGTTCGGCGCCCACGTCACCGCCTACGACCCCTACGTGTCGCACGCGCGCGCAGCGCAGTTGGGCATCGAGCTGCTGACGCTCGACGAACTCCTCGGCCGTGCCGACTTCATCTCGGTACACCTGCCCAAGACCAAAGAGACGGCGGGGCTGATCGGCACCGAGGCGCTGGCCAAGACCAAGCCCGGCGTCATCATCGTCAACGCCGCCCGCGGCGGACTGATCGACGAGGCGGCGCTGGCCCAGGCGATTGCCAGCGGCCACGTCCGCGGCGCCGGGCTGGACGTGTTCTCCACCGAACCATGCACCGACAGTCCGCTGTTCGAGCTTCCGGAAGTGGTGGTGACGCCACACCTGGGCGCATCCACCGCCGAAGCGCAGGATCGGGCGGGCACCGATGTCGCGGCCAGCGTGAAGTTGGCGCTGGCAGGGGAGTTCGTGCCGGACGCGGTCAACGTCGCAGGTGGCGCGGTGAGCGAGGAGGTGGCTCCCTGGCTGGATCTGGTCCGCAAACTGGGTCTGCTCGTCGGGGTGCTGTCCAGCGAGCCACCGGTGTCGCTGTCGGTGCAGGTGCTCGGCGAGCTCGCCGCCGGCGAGCCCGGTGAGGTCGAGGTGCTCAAGCTCTCCGCTCTGCGAGGCGTGTTCTCGGCGGTGATCGAGGAGAAGGTCACCTTCGTCAACGCGCCCGCGCTGGCCGCCGAGCGGGGAGTGGAGGCGTCGATCACCACCGCCTCGGAGAGCCCGACCCACCGCAGCCTGGTCGACGTGCGCGCGGTGGGAGCCGACGGGTCGACGGTCAACGTGGCGGGCACGCTGACCGAACCGCAGCTGACCGAGAAGATCGTCCAGATCAACGGCCGCAACCTGGACCTGCGTGCCGAGGGTGTCAATGTGATCATCAGCTACGACGACCAGCCCGGCGCGTTGGGCAAGATCGGCACGTTGCTCGGGAGCGCGGGGGTCAACATCCTTGCCGCCCAACTCAGTCAGGATGCCGATGGCGAGGGTGCGACGGTCATGCTGAGACTGGACCGTGAGGTGCCCGCCGATGTGCTGTCGGCCATCGGGCGCGATGTCAACGCGGCCACGCTGGAAGTGGTCGACCTCTCGTGACAGCCCCGGTGAAGCTGGCGGTGATCGCCGGTGACGGTATCGGTCCCGAAGTCATCGGCCAGGCCCTCAGGGTGCTCGAGGCGGTGCTGCCCGGCGTGCAGACGACCGAGTACGACCTCGGTGCCCGCCAATATCACGCAACCGGCGAGGTGCTGCCGGATTCGGTGCTCGATGAGCTCAAGGAACACGACGCGATTCTGCTCGGTGCGATCGGGGATCCGTCGGTACCCAGCGGTCTCCTGGAACGTGGTTTGTTGTTGCGCGTTCGGTTCGCGTTGGACCATCACATCAATCTGCGGCCCGCTCGGCTCTACCCGGGCGTAACCAGTCCGCTGTCGGGAAATCCGGACATCGATTTCGTGGTGGTCCGGGAGGGCACCGAGGGCCCCT
>JAGQTR010000470.1 GCA_020438915.1 Mycobacterium sp. | reverse complement strand
GTCCTGCGTCGTCTCCTCGCTGTAGCCGGGATCCCGCAGCACGCGCGTGACCAGGCCAAACACCCGAGACCGCGTCTGGTCATAGAAGGTGGCGAACGCATCGACGTCGCGACGAGCCACCTGACGCAGCAGTGTGTCGAGTTCGGCGGTCACGAGCCGTAGCCTAGCCACCGGCGTCAATATCGTCATGTCAATCGCGACTTCGGTGGGGAGGGTATGAAAAATGCTGTGCGCGAACGATATTCACTGAACCCCGGACGGCCTGCCATCTGCTTCTCGGTCAGCCGGGCCCCCGTCGCGTACACCAGGAAATAGGTCATCAGTGCAGGTGAGGCCACTGTCAGCAGCGAAACCCACCCGACCAGCGTGACCAACCACAAACCCCACCACACGCACGAGTCACCGAAATAGTTCGGATGGCGGGTCCACGCCCAGAGGCCGCGATCCATGATCGCTCCCCGGTGTGCCGGGTCGGCTTTGAAGCGCCGCAGTTGGTAATCGCCGACCGCCTCGAAGATCACCCCGGTGAGCCAGAGCGTCACCCCAACACACAGAACGGGTATCAGGGCCGGCGGTGTCGGTCCCAGTACCGACGACACTTGCAGCGGCAACGAGACAAACCAGCCGGCCGCGGCTTGCACACCGAAGATGCGGCGGATGACGTTGCGGGCCGAGAAGTCGTCATTCAGCAACGCGCGATAACGGGGATCTTCGCCCGTCTCACCCGACGACTGCGCCTGCGAACTGTGTTGCGACTGCTTACCGACCATGTGCCAGGCCAGCCGTAAACCCCACACCGCTACCAGCACGAGCACCAGGGCGCGCCGGAACCCGTCACCGGTGCCGACTGCGGCGCAGACCGCCGCGACGGCGACGAACCCGAGACCCCAGGTGACATCCACGACGTTGTATCGGCCGAGCCGACGGCCGATCAGGAACGTGATGGCGTGCGCGATCACCAGGATCACCAATGACGCACTGGAAACGATCAGAAAGGACATGTCACGGCCCACCCGTAGGGGTGAAGGTCCATTGGTAGACGTCGAGGTAGCCAGACCTGAATCCGGCCTCGGAGTAGGCCAGGTAGAGTTCCCACATCCGATGGAAAACGTCGTCGAATCCCAACGCGGCCACCGTATCCCGACGTGCAGCGAATCGCTCCCGCCACAGCCGTAGCGTCTCTGCGTAATGCGGTCGCAACGAGAACATGTCGACGGTGCGCAGTCGGGTGCGACCCTCGGTGATTGCGAGGACCGCCTCGGTAGAGGGAATCAAGCCGCCGGGAAAGATGTACTTCTGAATCCAGGTGTAGGTGTTGCGGCTGGCGACCATGCGGTCATGGGGCATGGTAATCGCCTGGATGGCAACACGTCCGGTCGGTGAGACCAGCCCGTCCAGCGTTGCGAAATAGGTGGGCCAGAAGTGGTAGCCCACCGCTTCGACCATCTCGACCGAGACGACTGCGTCATAGCTACCGGTGACGTTGCGGTAGTCCAGCAGCTCGATGGTCACTCGGTCGCTCACACCTGCCGCGGCCACCCGGGCCCTGGCCAGCTGTTGTTGCTCGGCCGACAGTGTGACCGAACGCACCTGGGCACCCCGCACTGCCGCGCGCAGGCACAGTTCACCCCAACCGGTTCCGATCTCCAGCACGCTGCTGCCCGCACCGACATGTGCTGCGTCCAGTAGTCGGTCGATCTTGCGGTGCTGTGCCCGGGCCAGATCCGCCGGAGTTGCCGGGATCGACTCGAAAAGCGCGCTGGAGTAGGTCATCGTCTCGTCGAGAAACTCGGCAAACAGGTCATTGGACAGGTCATAATGATCGGCTATATTGCTGCGCGCATGGTCGATGCTGTTGTGGTGGGATCGCGGCTGACGCACCACCGCCAGCGGCCGAAACCGTTGAAACAGAGCAGGAATGAGTTCGGAGAGGTGTTTGCCGAATTCGGTGAGAAGGCTGGCGGGGTCGTTCGAACTCCAGTCGCCGGCCATATAGGACTCGCCGAAGCCAATCAGACCGAAACGCCCGACGCGGCGAACCAACGCCTCGGGCCGGTGCACCACCATGGTCGGCAGCGTCGGATCCGCGGCGCCGACGATCGTTCCGTCCGGGTAGAGGACCCGGATCGGAAGCCGGGCCGCAGCGCGCCGGAACAGCCGGTCGGCGATCGCCCCGGTCGCGGTACTCAGCGGGCCGTGAGGCACCGTCGCGATCGCCGGCCAGCGCTGTGAATCGATGTCGGCCGACGGTGTTCGGAGAGCCTGGGGCTTCACAGTTGATCCACCGTCTCTCGTCGCACGCTCGGTCGGGGCACCACCGGTACCCGCCGCAGCCAGAGCAGGACCCCCTGCACCCTGATGCTCAGGGCGTTCATCAGCGGAGCCAGCGGTGCGACGATCTGCATTGCCAAGATCTGGGCGATGCCGGCGGGCATGCGGGTGCCGCGCATCGTAGCCACGAAGGCGGGTTGATTGTCGCGGTGCAGCGAGATGGTGAGATCCAGTTGTTCGTCGGGCAGCGGTGCCCGAACCAGGTAGTGCCCGTCGACGTCGTTGAACGGTGATACGTAGAGCTTCTTGCTCACCATCGTGGGCCGGTCATCGGACGGGGGAAGTAGGTAGGCATGGCGTCCGCCATAGGTGTTGTGTACCTCGGCGATGACGTAGCGCAGAACGCCGCGCGCGTCGTGGCACCAATACACACTCAAGGGGTTGAAGACGTAACCCAATACCCGGGCGTGCATCAGCGCGGTTACTTTTCCCCCGTTCAAGACGATGCCCTTATCGGCGAGAAAGGCATCGACTCGACCGCGCAATGTGTCGCCTTCGGAACCCCAAAGGTGGTCGTGGGCTTCGAATCTGGCGAATGGGCGCAGCCACCTGGGCAGTTGGGGAAGAGCATCGAGATCGACGAACCAGCTGTAGCTTCGGTGCTCGAAGTAGTGATGCACCGGTGCACGACGCAGGTGGGTGATCCGGGTGCGGTAAAGAGCGGTGCTCAACATGCCACCGCCTCGGCTTCGGGTCGCAACGCCGGCCAGTCGGCGCCGAGATGCCGGGCGGCCCGCAGCCCTGATGCGGCACCGTCCTCGTGGAATCCCCAGCCCTGGTAGGCGCCGGCAAAAACCACCTTGTCATCATTCAGTGTTGGCAGCAGGCGTTGCGCGGCAACGGATTCAGTCGTATAGACCGGATGGCTGTAGAGAACCTCTGATACCACGGCATCGGGGTTGACGACATCGCTCCCCCCGAGTGTGACCATGAATCGGTGCGGGCCGGCCAGGCGCATCAGCCGGGTGATGTCGTAGCTGACAATTACCTGGTCCTCGTTATCGGTCATGAGGTAGTTCCATGAGGCCCGGGCACGGGGGCAGCGGGGCAACACGGATTCGTCGGTGTGCAGCAGGGCAAGGTTGGTGGAGTACGGGATCGCACCGAGCAGGTCTCGCTCGGCCGGGCTCGGTTCAGCGAGCATCATCAGGGCCTGGTCGGGATGGGTCGCGATGATCACCGCATCGAATACTGCCGGCGCACAACCGTGTGCGGTGACCTCGACCCCGTCGGCGAGGCGTCGAACCGCCGTGACCGGGGTGCTCACCCGGATGTCATCGATCAGCCTGATGACCGCGTTGACGTAGTTGGCGGATCCGCCGGTGACGGTGCGCCACGTCGGCGAACCGAACACCGACAACATGCCGTGGTGTTCGAGGAACACGAACAGATACCGGGCCGGGTAACACAGCGCGTCGCCGGGTGGGCACGACCACACCGCCGCCACCAGCGGGGTCATGAAGTGCTTGACGAAGTAGCGGGAGAACCCGTGCCGGTCCAGAAAGTCGCCGAGGCTTTCCTGATCTTCTCCGTCCATGCCGCTATCGAGGAGTCGGGCAGCCGCCCGGTGAAAGCGGCTGACCTCGGCCAGCATGAGCAGGTAGCGCGGGCGGGCCATGGACGACAGCGTGGGGAACAGCCCCCCGACCCCGCGGGCGCCCGCGTACTCGAGGCCGCTGGCGTCGTCACGCACCGACATCGACATGTCGGTGGCCTGGGTCGCGATACCGAGTTCGTCGAACAACCGGCAGAGGGTGGGGTAGGTGCGCTCGTTGTGTACCAGGAAAGCGGAATCCAGGCCCACGATGTTGCCGTCGCCGCGGTCGAGATAGTGGGTGTGTGCGTGTCCTCCGGCGCGGTTGTCGGCTTCGTAGAGGGTGACGTGGTCGCGGGCAGCGAGGAGATAGGCCGCCATCAGGCCGGCCACCCCACTGCCGATGACGGCGATCGACCGGTTTGCTGTGCCTAAGGCTTTCACATACCGGTATTCGGAGCGGCGCGACCGACGGATGGGTCGTAGGGCCGCGACGGCAGTGTCCACGAGCGGGCCGCGGTCACCAGCCCCTGCACCAGCGCCGAGGTTGCGGTGGACAGGCCGTCGTCACCGGGCAACCCGCTGCGGGGGCTGATACCGCGCACCCGCGCAGACAACTCCAGCTGTGCCC
>JAGQTR010000469.1 GCA_020438915.1 Mycobacterium sp. | reverse complement strand
CACCCACCGCAGCGGCTGCGGAATCGCGGTGATGACGCCGAAATCCGGACAGGTTCCGACGGCAACCACCGCACCGCTTGCCCTCAGTCGTTGCACCCCCCGGCCGAGACGACGCGCCGACGGGCCGATTCCATTGGGTTGGGTGATGTCGTTTGCCCCGATCATGATCACCGCGGCGTCGGGCGGGGGCCCCGCGACGAACATCGCGTCGATCTGACCGGACAGGCCCTTGGATGTCGCGCCGACGATCGCCTTTGTGCTGAGCCGAATCCGCCTACCCGACGCCTCGGCCAAGCCCCTGGCAAGAAGCACACCCGGCACTTCATCAGCGCTCTCGCAGCCGTATCCGGTTGCGGTGGAATCACCGAAGATCATCAGATGCAGGTCGAAGGGCACCCCGCGGTGCCAGCGCTCGACCGGCCCGCCGCCAGGTGAATAGACACCGTCGGCGCGTGGGGGCACGTCCCACGACTTGGGAATGACTCGGCGCGCCTGCTCGGCCTGCCCGGTCAGCAGGTTACGCGCCCCGACGTAGGCGGAGCCTGTCGAAGCCAGCGTGGCCGCGGCCGCCAGGGCGACGGCCGCCCGACGCGGTGCACTGGTGCCCACGGCGCCCAGTTTAGGGTGAATCCGGGTAGTTGCTGGCGTGGCGCCGCGGATTGGCCATCACAGTGCGGTATCAACTCCGTTACCAAATTGGTTTTACCAATTGTGATACTGATTACTGATGACAAGCTAAGTTACGAGATTGTCTGAGTAACTCGACTTATTGCGGACTACAACGTTGTAGGAAGTGGTGGCGATGACGGCTCCGAGCACGGTGCCCAGCACTGCACACTTAGGTGTCAGGCCAGGTAGAGGGCATAAATCCCGCAGGTTTCCAGTCAGTGACGGCGCACCTGTAGAGGTCGTCGAGGATGGACCTAGCGTCGCAGGTCGCCTTATGGGGCTGGCTGCTCTGCTGACGATCAAGCCGACCCTGACGATAGGCAGCTATGCCCCGCGGCTGCCCTGGCCGTGGGGTTTGGTGGATATCGCCGCCAAGATCATGCGGCCGCCGCCCGGTACCGTGCGCGCCACCATCTCGCTGCCGAACTGCACCGCGCAACTGGTGCGTGCAGCCGGTGTGCTGCCCGCGGACGGCAAGCGCAGCGTCATCCTCTACCTGCACGGTGGGGCGTTTCTGACCTGCGGTGTCAATACTCACGGGCGTCTGGTTGCGGCCCTGTCGAAGCACGCCGACAGCCCGGTGCTGGTCGCCAACTACCGAATGATCCCCGACCACTCGGTGGGTACCGCACTCGACGATTGTTACGACGCGTACAAGTGGCTGCGTGAGACGGGCTACGAACCCGACCAGATCGTGCTGGCAGGCGATTCGGCGGGTGGGTACCTGGCGCTGGCGCTTGCCGAGCGTCTTCAGGTCGAGGGCATCAACGGCTACGTGGGCGAATCCCCGGCCGCCATCGCAACGATGTCGCCGCTGTTCGAGCTCGACAACG
>JAGQTR010000468.1 GCA_020438915.1 Mycobacterium sp. | reverse complement strand
AGTAGTGCTGCTTGATCTGCACGAAATCGATGGTGTCGCCAAAGCCTGGCGTTTGAAAGAGATCCCGCGCATAGCCCCACAACACTGGCATTTCGGTGAGCTTGCTCCGGTTGGTCTTGAAGTGACCGTGGTAGACAGGGTCGAACCTGGCCAGCGTGGTGAACAGCCGCACGTCGGCCTCGGTGATGGTGTCGCCGACCAGATAGCGCTGATCGGCCAGACGCTCGCAGAGCCAGTCCAGGGCGGTGAACAACCGATCGTAGGCCCGCTCATAGGCATGCTGCGACCCTGCGAAACCGCACCGGTAGACCCCGTTGTTAACTTCGGTGTAAATCCGTTGGGAAACCTCGTCGATCTCGCCCCGCAGCGGCTCGGGATACAACTGAGGTGCCCCGTCGCGGTGGTACGCCGTCCATTCGGTTGAGAAATCAAGCGTCATCTGGGCGAAGTCGTTGGTCACCACTTCGCCGGTTTTGATGTCGACAATCGCCGGAACCGTAACCCCCTTCGGGTAGTTGGGGATGCGCCGGTCATACGCCTCACGCAGGTGGTGGATACCCAACACCGGGTCGGTGCCGCCTGGGTCGAGGTCGAAAGTCCAGCTCCGCTCGTCGTGGGTGGGTCCGCAGAAGCCAATGGAGAGCACATCTTCCAGCCCGAGCAGCCTGCGCACGATGATTGTGCGGTTGGCCCACGGACACGCTCGCGCGACTACGAGACGATACCGACCGGGCTCCACCCGATATCCGTCTCGACCGTCGGCAGTGATCCGGGTGGTGATGTAGTCGGTGTCGCGGTTGAAATCACCTTGGGAAGTCGAGGAGTCAGCGACGTAGCTCATGACCTAGTGTTACGCGAACCTGAACTTCTTCGCGAATTTTCCGTCAGATGTCGATCAATGCCTCAGTTTGGGCAGGCGGAACCGCCCGGTGGTCCCCCGCGTCCTATGAGGGTGGATCCGTTCGTGGGGACCGAGGCCGTGGCCGCGGGCGTCGTCAACCGGTACCAGCTCAGCACCCGCTACAAGGCTGTTCACCGAAATGTGTTTGTGCCCAGAGATGCCAATCTCAACGCCGTACAGAAAGCCCGCGCGGCGTGGCTGTGGTCGGGCCGGCGAGCGACGATCGTCGGAGTATCCGCCGCGGCGCTCCATGGATCTCTTTGGATCGACGCCACTCTGCCCGCTGAACTAAATCAACGCAGCCAGCATCGGACTCGGGGCATCGTGCTGCGCAGCGACACACTGGCCCCCGACGAAGTCGTCAGGTTGCGCGGCCTCCCGGTGACCACTGCGACTAGGACCGCCTTCGATCTCGGCCGCCGCCCCGGCCTGACGTTGGCGGTGATCAGACTCGATGCACTGATGCGCGCCACGGAGGTGAAGGCGGTAGACATCGCGTCGCTGATCGCACGCCACCGCGGCGCTCGCGGGCTGGTGCAGTTGCGTGAAGCGATCGCCCTGGCCGACGCCGGTGCCGAGTCGCCACAGGAGACACGCACCCGCCTGGTCCTCAGCACGGCCGGGCTACAGCCGGAGCGCACCCAAATCGACGTATTCGATTCGTACGGATATCACGTCGGCCGTATCGACATGGGATGGGACACCTGGAAGGTCGGCGTCGAGTACGACGGGGCGCAACACTGGACGGACCCTCGACAGCGCACCCGTGATATCGATCGTCAAGCGGAGTTGGAAGCCCTGGGATGGCGGGTCGTGCGGGTCAGCGCAAACATGCTCAACAGCCGCCCGAATACGATCGTTACGCGGACCCGGCAGGCTCTGCGCGCCGCTGGCGCACAAGTCTGACCCGCCGAAATTGAAGCTGTGTGCGAAGTTTGGCTCAAAACTCGCCCACGAGCTCAGTTTCGGCGGCGGGGATCAGGCGTCGAGCTCGCGTGCGACGGCCTTCACCACCTCCGAGACCCGGCGGGCCACCTTGCGGTCCGGATAGCGGCCCTTACGAAGCTCTGGCTGCACCGCGCTCTCCAGCAGCGTGATCATGTCCTCGACCATGCCGTGCAACTCGTCGGGAGTGTGCTTGTGCTCGGCGGCCGCGGCTTCTCGACGGGTTCTGGTCAGGCTCGGGGGCGGGTCGATGAGCTTCAAGCTCAACGCCTGGGGACCGCGACGGCCCACAGCCACGCCGAACTCGACGCGCTGGCCCGCCTTCAGACCCTCCACACCGGCGGGCAACGCCGAGGACCGCACGTAGACGTCGTCACCCTCTTCCTGCGAGAGGAATCCGAACCCCTTCTCCGTGTCGTACCACTTCACCTTGCCGGTCGGCACTGGTCTCACCTGCTTGTCTATCTGAAGTCAATAAAGTCTGTACCTGATGGCACATAGCTAAAGCGCCCCGCCTGCGCCGGGACGCCGTCCGACGAGATCCTACTCGGACACCACTGCAGCCAGCATCCCCTAATGTCGGTAGGCTGCAGTCACCGTCAGAGGAAGACTATGCGACTCATACTCAATGTGATTTGGTTGATCTTCGGCGGTCTGTGGCTCGCGCTGGGTTACCTGCTCGCGGCCCTCATCTGCTTCATCTTGATCATCACGATCCCGTTCGGGTTCGCGGCCCTGCGCATCGCAGCTTATGCGCTGTGGCCTTTCGGTCGCACGATCGTCGATAAGCCCGGCACCCGTCCTGGGGCGCTGATCGGCAACATCATCTGGGTCATCCTCTTCGGGGTATGGCTGGCCATCGGCCACATCGTCAGCGCGATCGCGATGGCCATCACGATCATCGGAATCCCCCTGGCCCTGGCCAACCTCAAGCTGATTCCCGTTTCCCTGATGCCGCTGGGCAAGGAGATCGTGCCGGTCG
>JAGQTR010000467.1 GCA_020438915.1 Mycobacterium sp. | reverse complement strand
GGTGCGCCATAGTCCGCGGTGCGCCGAACCGGGGTGCGCCGAACCGGGGCTCACGGTCGCTGACTGCGCCCCGTTCACAACCCCAGCGCCCGGTTCGGCGTTTTGCCTGACGTCACGAGTGCTTGACCTGACCCTGAACGCGCGTTTAATGTACTGAACGTGCGTTCAGCCGACGATCTCACCGCGGTCGCTCGAATCCGGGACGCGGCCGTGGAACTGTTCGGCCGCGACGGCTTCGCCGTCGGCGTTCGCACGATCGCCAAATCCGCCGGGGTGAGCCCGGGGCTTGTCATCCACCACTTCGGCTCCAAGGAGGGGCTGCGCACGGCGTGCGACGACTTCGTCGCGGACATCATTCGGACCGCCAAGACCGAGTCGATCCAGACGTCCGACCCCGCGACCTGGTTGGCCCAGATGGCAGAAATCGAAGATTACGCACCGATAATGGCCTATTTGGTCCGCAGCATCCAGACCGGCGGCGAACTAGCGAAGATGTTGTGGCGCAGGATGATCGACAACACCGAACAGTACATCGAGGCGGGCGTGCGTGCCGGAACCATCAAGCCCAGTGCCGACCCGAAGGCCAGGGCCCGATTCCTGGGGGTAACCGGCGGCGGAGCGTTCCTGCTGTACCTGCAGCTGCACGACGATCCCGGCGACCTGCGCGCGGTCCTGCGCGACTACAGCCAGGAGATGGTGCTGCCCGCCCTCGAGCTCTATACCAACGGCCTCATGACTGATTCGACGATCTATGACGCGTTCCTCGCCCAGCGCGAAGACCCTGCGAGCCACCCAACAACATCGGTAGACGACGAAAGCGAACACGACCATGAATGCTGACCCAGCCGTCGAAATACACCAGTTGGAAAAGGACTTCGGCTCGGTGCGTGCGCTCGACGGCCTCGACCTGACTGTCGCCGAGGGCGAGGTCCACGGCTTCCTCGGGCCCAACGGCTCGGGCAAATCGACCACCATTCGAATTCTTCTCGGCCTGGTGCGCGCGGACGCCGGAACGGTACGACTACTCGGGGCCGACCCGTGGGCCGATGCGGTGTCGCTGCATCGTGAAATCGCCTATGTACCAGGTGATGTCACGCTGTGGCCCACGCTGACAGGTGGCGAGACGATCGATCTGCTGGCCCGGATGCGCGGAGGGATCGACGAGAAGCGCCGCGCCGAACTCATCGAACGGTTTGCCCTCGACCCCACCAAGAAGACCCGCACCTACTCCAAGGGCAACCGACAGAAGGTCTCGCTGGTTTCCGCGTTCTCCTCGCACGCCCGGCTGCTGCTGCTCGACGAGCCCAGCAGTGGACTCGATCCGCTGATGGAGAACGTGTTTCAGCAGTGCGTCGGCGAGGCCAGGGACCGCGGGGTCACCGTGCTGCTGTCCAGCCACATACTCGCTGAAACCGAAGCCCTGTGTGACCGGGTCACCATCATCCGGGCCGGCCGCACCGTAGAGACCGGCACGCTGGATTCGATGCGCCACCTGTCCCGCACCTCGATCAAGGCCGAGATGATCAGTGTTCCCAATGATCTTGTCGGAATTCGCGGCCTCGAAGACGTCAGCATCGAGGGCCACACCCTGCGCGCCCAGGTGGACAGCGAGAGTATGGCCGAGGTGATCAAGGTTCTCGGTGACGCGGGCGTGCGCAGCCTCGTCAGCCAGCCACCGACGCTGGAGGATCTGTTCCTTCGGCACTACGGCAGCATCGACGACGAGGCCGAGCAGGTGAACGCGTGAGCACCCTGGCAGAACGCCCCCGCAGAGCCGCGCACCGGGCACCGGGCACCGGCACGGGGTACCAAATTCACCGGAACGCTTGGGCTGCTTCGGCTCTACCTTCGTCGCGACCGTGTCGTGCTGCCGCTGTGGGTACTGCTGCTGTCGGTACCACTGGCCCCGGTGTACGTCGGCGGCACCGAGGCCGTGTATCCCACCGAGGCCGACCGCGCGTCGATCGCGGCATCGATCATGGCCAGCCCCGCCCAACGCGCACTGTACGGCCAGGTCTACAACGACAGCGTCGGTGCGGTGGGAATCTGGAAAGCCAGTATGTTCCACGTCCTCATCGCGGTCGCGGTGATCCTGACGCTGATTCGGCACACCCGCGCCGACGAGGAGACCGGTCGCGCAGAGCTCATCGACTCCACCGCAGTCGGTCGCTACGCCAACCTGACCGCGGCGCTGCTTCTCGCGTGCGGGGCGTCGGTGCTGACCGGTGTCATCGGCACCGCCGGTCTGCTCACCCTCGACATCCCCCCAACCGGGTCGGTGACTTTCGGTGCCGGGCTGGCCTGCTCCGGCCTGGTATTCGCCGGGGTAGCCGCCGTCGCCG
>JAGQTR010000466.1 GCA_020438915.1 Mycobacterium sp. | reverse complement strand
CGGCTCGACTACACCAAGGGCATCGGCCTGCGGCTGCGCGCGTTCGCCGAGCTCCTCGAAGCGGGGCGACTCGACCCCGAACGCCATGTCCTCGTCCAGGTCGCCACACCCACGCGCGAGCAGATCGAGCACTACCAGGACGAGCGCAGCGAGATCGAACGCCTCGTCGGCTCGATCAACGGCCGGTTCAGCAGGATCGGCATGCCGGTCGTGCACTACCTGTACCAGACGCTGCCGTTCGAGGAACTCACCGCGCTCTACCGGGCCGGCGACGTGATGCTCGTCACACCGTTCCGCGACGGGATGAACCTCGTCGCCAAGGAGTACGTTGCCTGCCGCAGCGATCTCGGCGGCGCCCTGGTGCTCAGCGAGTTCACCGGCGCCGCCGCCGAGCTCCGTCAGGCCTACCTGACCAACCCGCACCACCCGCAGGGTGTCATGGACGCGATCGAGGCGGCGCTCACTCAGACGCCCGAGGAGGGCCGGCGCAGGATGCGGGCGCTGCGCCGACAGGTCCTGACCCATGACGTTGACCGGTGGGCACAATCCTTTCTCGACGCGCTGGCAAAACCGACGTGAACTACCGGCGTGCTCTAATCACGTCGATCCCCCAGTGTCATCGAGGCCGAGAAGCTCCTGTCCGGATCGCGACCGGCAAAGTAGTTCTGCAGCGTCTCGGACAGGTCCGCTGGATCCCACGTGTCACTCTCGGCGCTGAACTGAGCTTCAGCGGTCGGTGCCGCGACGAGTGTGACGGTCGGACCGTAGACGATGAAGAGCTGTCCGTTGACGCCGTCGGCAGCAGGAGATGCCAAGAAGCGGACCAGGTTTACGACGTGCTCGGGTGACAATGGGTCGACTGCACCCTCGGGGAGTTCGGGCGCGTCGCCGAACACTCCCGCTGTCATCGCGGTGCGGGCGCGAGGGGCGATGGCATTGGCTCGCACGCCGAAACGTCCCAGCGCGCGGGCGGCAGACAGCGTCAGGGCGGTGATACCCGCCTTGGCTGCGCCATAGTTGGGCTGCCCCACGGGGCCGGATAGGCCGGCCTCCGAGGAGGTGTTGATGATTCGGCCGAACACCGTGCCGTTTTCCCCACCGACACCGGCCTGTTTGGCCTTCGACCTCCAGTACGTCGCGGCGTTGCGGGTCAGCAGGAAGTGGCCGCGCAGGTGAACCGCGATGACCTGGTCCCACTCTTCGTCGGACATGTTGAACAGAATCCGATCGCGGGTGATCCCAGCGTTGTTGACGACGATGTTCAAACCGCCGAGCCCATCCGCCGTCTCGAGCAACTCGTCGGCGGTGGACCGTTCGCTGATGTCGCCGGCGACCGCGATGCCCTTGGAACCGGCAGTCGCGATTTCGTCGAGCACATCGGATTCCTGCAGCGCCGCGGCGATGTCGTTGACGACGACCACAGCTCCCGCTCGGGCCAGTCCGATGGCTTCGGCGCGGCCCAACCCGGCGGCCGCCCCAGTGATCACTGCGACGCGTCCGGACAGATCTTCTGGATGAGTCAAAGTACGAATACCTCTAGTCGTGACGGATCAGGGCGGCGCGCGGGCATTCAGCGATAGCCTGCTCGGCCAGCACCTCGTCCTCGGCGGGAATCGGGTCGGTCTTCACCACCGCATAGTCCTCGTCGTCAAGGGCGAACACGTGCGGGGCTATGCCCACACAGATCGCGTTGCCCTCGCAGCGGTCATGATCCACTTCCACTCGCATGACATCCTCCTGCCGGTCGTTTGACACCCTCTGGACCCCCACACTAGAACGTGTTACAACCGGGAAAGGTTTCAGGTGTCTCCAGGTATTCCGATAGACACAGGTTAAGCCCCCGCAGAGAAGTGAGGACAGCGTCATGCGAATCGGCTACACCCCCGAGCAGGAGGAGTTGCGCCGCGAGCTGCGCGCGTACTTCACCAAGCTCATGACACCGGAGCGCGCCGAGGCGCTGGCATCCAACGACGGTGAGATGGGACGCGGCAACGTCTACCGCGAGACGGTGGCCCAGATGGGCAAGGACGGCTGGTTGACGCTGTCCTGGCCCACCGAGTTCGGCGGTCAGGCCCGCCCGCCGATGGACGGTCTGATCTTCAACGACGAAGCCTCGCTCGCCAACGTTCCGGTGCCGTTCCTGACCATCAACAGCGTCGCACCCACGATCATGGCGTTCGGTACCGACGAGCAGAAGTCATTCTTCCTGCCCAGGATCGCCAAGGGTGAGCTGCACTTCTCGATCGGCTACTCAGAGCCGAGCGCCGGCACCGACCTGGCCGCGTTACGCACCACCGCCGTCCACGACGGCGACGACTACATAATCAACGGTCAGAAGATGTGGACCAGCCTGATCGCCTATGCCGATTACGTGTGGCTGGCGGTACGCACGAATCCGGAGGCCAAGAAGCACCGCGGCATCTCGATGCTGATCGTGCCGACCACCGCCGACGGCTTCTCCTGGACACCGGTGCACACGATGTCGGGTGTCGACACCAGCGCGACCTACTACCAGGACGTCCGCGTCCCCAAAAGCAACCTGGTCGGCGAGGAGAACGCCGGCTGGAAGCTGGTCACCAATCAGCTCAATCACGAACGGGTGGCCCTGGTCTCGGCCCAACCGATCTATGCGGCGCTGGGTGGTGTTCGCGAGTGGGCGCAGAACACCAAGGATGCGCACGGCAGGCGACTGATCGACTCCGAGTGGGTGCAACTCAACCTGGCCCGGGTGCACGCCAAGGCCGAAGTGCTCAAGTTGATCAACTGGGAGTTGGCCTCGTCGACCGACGCCGCCCCGTCGCCGGCCGACGCCTCGGCGGCCAAGGTGTACGGCACCGAGCTGGCCACCGAGGCCTACCGGCTGCTGATGGAGGTTCTGGGGACCGCAGCGACACTGCGCACCGATTCGCCGGGCGCACTGCTTCGCGGCCGCATCGAACGCATGCACCGGTCCTGCCTGATCCTCACCTTCGGAGGCGGCACCAACGAGATCCAGCGAGACATCATCGGGATGGTCGCGCTCGGCCTGCCCCGGGTCAATCGGTAAGAGAGACGAGAAACTTTCATGGATTTCAAGACCTCCGAAGCATCAGAGGATCTCAGCGGGTTGGTCCGCACCATCACCGAAGCGGTGTGTACACCCGAACGCCAACGTGAACTCGACAGCGCACCGAATCGCTTCGACCGCGAGCTGTGGTCCAAGCTCATCGACGCCGACGTGCTGTCGGCCGCGGCCCCGGAATCGGTGGGCGGCGGCGGATACGGCGTTCTCGAGCAGACGGCCGTTCTGGAGGCACTCGGCCGCCAGTTGGCGGCAGTGCCCTACCTGGAGTCGGTGGTGGTGGCCGCGGCCGCACTGGCCGACTTCGGCTCCCAGGAGCTGGCGCGGGAGTGGGCGGTCCCCGCGATCGCCGGCCAGAAGATCCTCACCGTCGCACTCTCCGGGGATATGGGCGACGGGCCGGTGCAGGCCCAAGCGGGTGGCGCCGGGTACCGGCTCACCGGCACCCGCACCCAGGTGCCCTACGGCCCGGTGGCCGATGCGTTCCTGGTACCCGCCGAAACCGATTCGGGCACAAAGGTTTTTCTGATCACCGCTGCCGATCCCGGTGTGACGAACACACCGTTGAGCACCACTGGGCATGGCTGTGTCGGCCATCTCGAACTGCACGGCGTCGAGGTCGGCGAACAGCGGGTGGTCGGTTCCGACGGGGCCGCCGTGCTCGGCTGGCTCGAGACCCGCCAGCTATTGGGTCTGTCGGCGTTCCAACTGGGCGTGGTGGACCGAGCACTGGAGTTGACCGCACTGTACGCCCGTGAACGTGAGCAGTTCGACAGGCCGATCGGCAGTTTCCAGGCGGTGTCATCGCGGCTGGCGGACGGCTACATCGACATCAAGGGATTGCGGTTGACGCTGACGCAGGCCGCCTGGCGGTTTTCCGAAGGCCTTCCCGCCGACATCGACGTGCGCTCCGCGGCGTTCTGGGCGGCCGAAGCCGGCCATCGGGTGGCACACACCGCGGTACACGTGCATGGCGGTGTGGGGATCGACACCGACCACCCGATACACCGGTATTTTCTTGCTGCCAAGCAGACCGAGTTCGCGGTGGGAAGTGCGACCGGCGCGCTGCTGGCTATCGGTCGCGAACTTGCCGAAACCCCGGCCTGATTCGACTTGCCTGCGGTGGCCGCCCCTCTCGCACCGACCGTCACCGGTCTGCTGACGCCCCTGGTTGACGTCGACGATCGTGGTGTCTATGCGATCGACCCAGGTACGTCGTCGGTGGCTTTTGTGAGCTGGCGCAATCACATTCAGCACGGCGCCAGCCTTGCGGCGTTACTCCGGGCGCGGCTGGACCCGGGTCGGCCTGCACATGTGGGGGTGCTTGCGGGCAACACCCCGTTCTTCTGCACAGTGCTGGTCGCGGCCGCGCTGTCGGGGATCGTGCCCGTCGGACTGAACCCGACTCGCCGCGGGGCTTCCCTGCAGCGCGATATCGAACACGCTGACTGCCAACTGGTGCTGGCCGACCGGGATAGTGGGCCAAACGGCGTCATAGCGATCGACGTCGAATCACCGGAATTCAGTGAAGAACTCGGCGCCTTCGACGGCGCACCGGTCGAGTTTCGCCCCGCTGATCCCGACGACCTGTTCATGTTGATCTTCACCTCGGGCACCAGTGGCGATCCGAAGGCGGTGCGCTGCACCCACGAGAAGATCGCGCTCCCGGGCAGCATGCTCGCGCAGCGGCTCGGCCTCGACCCCTCCGACACCTGTTATCTGTCGATGCCGCTGTTCCACTCCAACGCGATCATGGCGGGATGGGCCCCGGCCGTGGCAGCGGGAGCATCCATCGCGTTGCGGTGCAATTTCTCCGCGTCCCAATTCTTGCCCGATGTTCGGCGTTTCGGTGCAACCTACGCCAACTACGTCGGCAAACCGTTGTCCTACATCCTGGCAACCCCGGAGCACCCGGACGATTCCGACAACCCACTGAGACTGGCCTACGGCAACGAGGGCGCTCCGCGTGACGTGACCCGGTTCGCGCAGCGCTTCGGGGTGCGGGTGATCGACGGATTCGGATCGAGCGAAGGCGGGGTGGCCATCGCCCGTACGCCAGACACACCTGAGGGCGCTTTGGGGCCACTGGTGGGCGGGGTGACGATCGTCGACATCGACAGTGGCCAGGAGTGTGCGCCCGGGGTGGTCGGCGAGTTGGTCAACACCGAAGGGCGCGGACAGTTCCGGGGCTATTACAAGGATGCCGAAGCCGATAGCGAGCGCATGCGGGGCGGTATTTACCACAGCGGCGACCTTGCCTACCGCGACGAGAACGGGTTCGCCTATTTCGCTGGCCGACTAGGTGATTGGATGCGTGTCGACGGCGAGAATCTGGGCACTGCACCGATCGAGCGGATATTGATGCGCTACCCCGGGGTCATCGAGGCCGCCGTCTATCCGATACCCGATCCCTCGGTGGGCGACCAGGTGATGGCGGCCCTGGTGCTGCCCGAGGGCTTGATTTTCGACCCCGCGGATTTCACCGGCTTTCTGTGTGCACAACCTGATCTGGGCCCTAAGCAATGGCCGGTCTATGTGCGCGTCGGGACCACGTTGCCCCGTACTGAGACCTTCAAGGTTGTCAAACGGCAACTGTCCGCAGAAGCCACCGACTGCGCCGATCCGGTCTATCGAATCACCCGACAATGACGTCGCGCGAGGACCGCACCGACATCGCCACGATGTTGCTCGACAGGGTCGGCGACCATCGTTTGGGGCTGCGGACACGGGACCGCGACTGGACGTGGCACGAGGTGGTTGGCGAATCCGCGGCACGCGCAACGCTTGCTTGTGCGCTGCGAGAGGCGAACTTCAGCACCGCCCCGTTCCATATCGGCGTGCTGCTCGATAATGTGCCGGACTTCGTATTCTGGCTTGGTGCAGCAGCATTGGCTGGTGCCACGGTCGTAGGGTTGAATCCAACGCGCGGCACGGACGGACTCGCCGCAGACATTCGACACGCGGACTGTCAGGTGATCGTCACCGACGGGCCCGGGATGGGCCGGCTCCACCACCTCGACCATGGTCTCCCACGTTCCCGGTTTCTGATCGTCGACGAACCCGGGTACCCAAACCGTATCGATGCGTGCCGGACGGAACTCACCGTCGCACCGGGAGTCGACGAGCAATCGCTGTATCTGTTGCTTTTCACATCCGGGACCACCGGCATGTCCAAGGCCGTCAAGTGCAGTCAGGGGCGCCTCGCCCGCATCGCATACGCGGCGACGGAAAAGTACGGCCATCACCGCGGTGACGTCGACTACTGCTGCATGCCGCTGTTCCACGGAAATGCGATCATGGCGCTGTGGGCGCCGGCTCTGGCCAACGGCGCCACGGTATGCCTGGCGCCGAAGTTCACTGCGGCTGGATTCTTGCCGGATGTGCGGTATTTCGGTGCCACTTTCTTCACCTACGTCGGCAAGGCGCTGGCCTACCTGATGGCCACACCGGAACGCCCCGACGATTCCGACAACACACTGACGCGGGGATTCGGCACTGAGGCCTCACCGGAGGACCAGAAGCAGTTCCGCATTCGCTTCGGCGCCCAACTCTTCGAGGGTTACGGCTCCAGTGAAGGCGGTGCGGCGGCCGTCGCCGATCCCGGGGCCCCGCCGGGTGCGCTCGGCCGACCAGCGCATGCTGGCATCGTCATCATCGACCCTGAGTCGATGACCCCCTGTCCGGCAGCGGTTCTCGATGCACACGGCCGAGTGCTCAACCCCGATACGGCGATCGGTGAGATCGTCGACCAGCGGGGTGCGCGGAATTTCGAGGGGTACTACCGCAACGATGCCGCCGATGCCGAACGTATTCGCAACGGCTGGTACTGGTCGGGCGATCTGGGATATCTCGACACAGATGGGTTCCTGTATTTCGCCGGACGTCGTGGTGATTGGATCCGGGTGGACGGCGAGAACACCTCGGCCCTGACGATTGAGCGAGTCATCCGTCGTCACCGGCATGTGATCACCGCTGGGGTCTACGGTGTGCCCGACCCGCGTTCGGGCGATCAGGTGATGGCAGCCCTCGAAGTCGCCGACCCTCAGGCGTTCGACATCGATGACTTCGCTGTATTTCTGACAACGCAAAATGATCTGGGCTCCAAGGGAATTCCACGCTTGATCCGACTGTCAGCCAGATTGCCGGCGACCGGATCCAACAAAGTGCTCAAACGTGAACTGCAGGAACAACGCTGGCACACCGATGAACCCGTGTACCAGTGGGTGGATCGCAGCCGCCCGCACTACCGCCTGATGAACGACGAGGACCGCCGGGCGCTGGACGCAGAGTTTGCCCGCCACGGCCGCCAGCCCCGTGTCTGACGCGATGATCAGCCGGCGAGCGAAGGGATAACGACTTCGATCAGGTGCGGACCCGGCTCGGCGAATGCCTCGGTCAGTGCCGTCGTCAACTCCTCGATGGTGAAGGCCCGTCGCGCGGGAACACCCATCCCTTCGGCGATCCTGACGAAATCGAGGGTGGGGCTGCCTAGATCGAGTAGCTCCATCGCCTTAGGACCCGGAGCTTTCACACTGGCCGCACCTACGCGCTGCAACTCGATCCGCAGGATGT
>JAGQTR010000465.1:431-7496 GCA_020438915.1 Mycobacterium sp. | reverse complement strand
GCACCGGCAGGATGTGCGCGTTGGGCCCGCCGATATAGCGGAACAACGGCAGCTCGGCCGACTGCGCCGCGGCCTTGGCCACCGCCAGCGACACACCGAGGATCGCGTTGGCACCCAACCGCGACTTGTCAGCGGTGCCGTCCAAGTCCAGCAGCGCCTGATCGACCAGCCGCTGCTCGTCGGCTCCCAGCCCGATCACCGCCGGGGCGATCTCGTCCAGCACCGCCTCGACAGCCCGCTGCACACCCTTTCCGAGGTAGCGGGAGCCCCCGTCGCGAAGCTCGACAGCCTCGTGCTCGCCGGTCGAGGCGCCCGACGGGACCGCGGCACGGGCCACGGTGCCGTCGAGCAGACCCACCTCGACCTCAACTGTCGGGTTTCCGCGGGAATCGAGGATCTCGCGGGCTCCGACCTGCTCGATGATGGGCACTGTTGCCTCCTTGGATCTGGGGCCGAAACGGCTTTCAACGGGCCTGCAAACGCCGACCTGAAACGGAGTCTGAAACGGGTCGGTCTTGAGCCTAGAGCCTGCGCGGTCGCTGGGGGCGCTCAGAGCGTATGTCCGCCGGCATAGGCCGTCGCCCAGTCCCGAACGTTGCGGGCGTACTGGTCGGAATGGTTGTACGCGCGAAGTGCGGCCATCCAGCCCCGCGGTGTCGACAGATCCTTTCCCCGCCAGCACAGATACCCCGCCGCCGACAGCGCCGCATCGTCGATGTTGTCTGCGCTGACGACGCCGTCGTTGTTGGCATCGACACCGTAGAGCGACCACGTCTCCGGGATGAACTGCATCGGCCCCATCGCGCGGGCGTAGGGCTCGTCGCCCTTGTTTTCGACGGCCGGGTCATGGCTGACCGAGTCCTCGTCCAGAATTTCGAGGTTGCCGTCGGTGCCGTCCAGCAGGACGCCGCGGATCGGGGGCGAAATGTCACCGTTGACTGCGATCGTCGAGCCACGGTAGGTGCCGTGGTGGCTTTCCACCTGCCCGATACCCGCCAGCGTCGTCCACGCCAGGTGGCAGTCGGGATTCACAACGTCGGCCACCCGGGCCGCGTAGCCGTATGCCTCCAGCGCCGTGACCGGAATTCTGAGAGCGGGCGCCCGCTCGGCCGCCCACTCGTGGAGCTGATCAGCCGGCCGACCGCTGGCATAGATGTCGATTTGCGGCACCGCATCACCGGGCGGCGGCGGCACGCCGTCGGGGATCGGGGACCCGAGCCGCCACGAACAGCTAGAGGCCATGAGCAGCGCTGTCGCGCCGATCACAGCCATGGCTTGCAGCCAACGCACCCGCGTCACCGGACTCCTCAACCGACTCTGGATAAATCCCATGTTCCCACGTGATGAGGGACCAAAGGCTGACCCACGGCCGCGGACGTCGGGTGTTCATTCGTGTCAGGCAGTGAAATCGCGGTTGGGCGATTGTAGAAACTGCCGATTAGCGATCCTTGGGCGGCATCGGCCGGATCAGCGCACCAGCGCTTCACCCAGGAACCGATCGGGTCCCTGCACCCCCGGCAGCGCGAAGAAGAACCCGCCCCCCACCGGCAGGATGTATTCCTCGAGCGGTTCCCCGGTAAGCCGCTTCTGCACGGCCAGGAAGCCGCGCTCCAGGCTGCGCTGATAGGAGACGAAAGCCAGACCCTGGTCCAACCGGCCGGCACCGTCGAAGCTGCGCACATACGAAAAGCCCCGGCGCAGGATCAGGTTGTCGGCCGTTTCCGCCGTGCGTGGATTGGCCAGCCGGATGTGAGCGTCCAGCGGAATTCGGTCCCCGTCGGGGTCCTCGGCATAGTCGGGATCGGCGAACTCGTCGGTCATCCCCAGCGGTGCGCCGCTGATCTTGCTGCGGCCGAAGATCTGCTCCTGCTCGATCAGTCGGGTGCGATCCCAGAACTCGACGAACATCCGGATGATGCGCACCGCTTGATAGGACCCGCCAACCGCCCATTCCGGCTCACCGTCACCGGCGCCGACCCAGACGTGCCGGTCCATCAGCGCCTGATCCTCGCTGTCCAGGTTCGCCGTTCCGTCCTTGAATCCCAACAAGTTTCGGGGCGTGGCGGCATGCGAGGCGGCCCCCGCACCGCGGGCGTAACCGTCCACCATCCAATGCAGCACCAGGTGGCGACGGGTGCGGCGCATGATCTGGCGCAGCGCGAATTGCAGCGTGTCGATGTGCCCGGCTTCCAGGGTGAGCAGCAGGTCACCGTGGGAGAACTTGGGGTCGAGCCGGTCATTGGCCAGGAACGGCATCTGGTGCAGCTCGGTGGGCCGCTGAGCTGCGAGCCCGAACCTGTCGTCGAACAACGACGCACCGACACTGACCACGACCGACAGATCATCGGGCGGCGGTTCTTCGCCCAGAATGCCCGAGTCCAGCGGTGGGTAGGCATTTCCCCGGCGCTCGGGCGGACGACCCGACATCAACCCGCGGATCTCGTCGGTGAGCTCTGCCAGGGTGCCGGCCAGCTGCTCGCGGCTGTCAGCGATGACGGTGAACGCCGCCATCAATCCCTGCATGGGAACGGTTATCGCGGTGATCCCGGTCTGGTGGAGACCCTCGAAATCGACGTAGCGCGGCCCTGGAGCTGCTGCCGGGGACCCTCCTTGCGACGACGAACACCCCGCCAGCGCCCCGCCGGCGCCGGCCACGACCCCGGCGCCCAAAGCCCCGGAGACGAAATTTCGGCGACTGATGCCGGACCGCGGCGACTGCGTACTCACTGCAGGTTCAATGCCCCGGCGACTTGGGACACATTCTCCGACAGCCCCGCCAGCTGGGCCTTGAGGGTGTTGATGGTCTGCTGATCAACGGTGACCTCCGGGCAGCGCGGCGAGGGGTACGGGTCGTTCTCGGTGCAGTAGAGCACCCATCCGTCGCCACGGCGCAGCGGGGCAAGCGTCGCGTTGACCTCGGCGAAACCGGCGTTGATCTGTTCCAGCAGCGCTGGATCGGCCTGCTGCAGCGCCGGAGTCAACCTCTCGATCGCCGCCTGGGAGCCCTCCATATTGGCGTTGAGGTCCCACAGGTCGGTCTTGGAGTAGCGGTCCTCCTCACCGGTGATCTTGCCTTCCGACACCTCTTCGATGAGTTCTGCCGCCCCGACCGACACGTCGGCCGGCGTGACCTCAAGCGTCGGCATCTGCTCATTGAGGCTGGCGATGTCGCGGTCGAGCTGATCGGCGAACGGCGCCGCGCCGTCGGTGGTGTTCTGGTCGAACAACAGGTATTCGAGACGATGCCATCCGGTGAAGGCCGGATCATCGACCCCGGCGACATCGTCGACGCGGGCGTCAACGAGACCGTCGATCTCTTCGACCAGTCCGGCCAGCGGCTCGATGCGCTCCCACGGCTCGCGCGACGGCGCGTACGCCGCCTGGGCGGCCTGCAGGTCGCCGGCCCGCACGGCATCGGTGAGCGTTTTGACCACGGCAACCAGCTGATTGCTCTGGTCAACCGCGTACGCCTGATATTCCTGCGCGGCCTGGGTGACCAGCGGGTCGGTCGACGTCGCCGGCGACGCACTGGTACTCGCGGTGCCAGACCCGCTCGTCGCGGTGTCGGTGTCGGTGCCGGCACCCGAACAGCCGGCCAGCGCCAGCCCCAACGTCAGTGAAAGAGCCGCCATCGGCGTCGAGATCGGTAGGGCGCGATGCCGCGTCATAGAGAACCTCTCGTGAGTCGGGTCGGGATGCAGGCTAACCGGAACAGCTGGCTAAGGATAGCCACACCTATATCAAAGCGACCTTAGCCTCTCGGTGGTCGTCGTGGTTAGGCTAGGGTTCGCTAAAGCGTCTGAGTACGGCGTGGGAAGGATGGCCCGCATGCGCGCAGCCTGGAGTCGAATCGCCGCAATCATCGCCCTGACCGCGGCGCTCGGCGGCACGGCATGCTCGAGTTCGGGCGGGGACGACGAGCTACTGGTCTACAGCGCACAACACGAGTCGTTGACCAAGGAGTGGATCGAGGCGTTCACCGCCCAGACCGGCATACCGGTGACCTACCGCCAGGGCGGAGACACCGAAATGGGCAACCAACTCGTGGCCGAGGGCGACGCCTCACCCGCCGATGTGTTCCTGACCGAGAACTCCCCCGCGATGGCCGCTGTCGAGCGGGCCGGCCTGTTCGCCGACATCAGCGCCGAGACCGCCGCCCAGGTCCCCGAGCAGTACCGCCCGAGCAGCAACAAATGGACCGGCGTGGCGGCCCGCGCCACCGCGTTCGCCTACAACACCGCGATGTTGACTCCCGAGCAGCTGCCCGCCTCGCTGCTGGATCTGCAGCAGCCCGACTGGCAGGGCCGCTGGGGCGCGCCCCCGGCCAAGGCCGACTTCCAGGCCATCGTGGCTGCGTTGCTCGAACTCGAAGGCCCGGAAATCACCCAGCGGTGGTTGGCGGGCATGAAGGCCAACGCCAAGATCTACGACAACAACATCACCACGCTCAAAGCGGTCAACAGCGGCGAGGTGGCCGGTGGGGTGATCTATCACTACTACTGGTTCCGCGATCAGGCCGAGACCAAGGAGATCAGCGGAAACACCGCACTGCACTACTTCGGCAACCAGGACCCGGGCGCGTTCGTCAGCATCTCCGGCGGCGGCGTGCTGGCCTCCAGCGACAAGCAGGATCAGGCACAGCAGTTCCTGCAGTTCGTCACCAGCGAGGCCGGCCAAGATGTGTTGCGTACCGGCACCTCATTCGAGTATCCGGTGGGCAGTGGGGTCGCCGCCAACCCGGCGCTGCCCCCGTTGGCCGAGTTGCAGGCACCCGCGGTCAATCCCTCCGATCTCAATGCCCAGGCGGTGTCGGAAATGATGACCAAGGCCGGTTTGCTGTAGGTGGTTGCACCGGCCTTTTCAGCCCACGTCGAGTCGGGACCACCGGGTCTGCCGACGCAGACCGGTGCGGGCGCGTCGTCCCGACCCGGGCCGCTGGTGGCGGTCACCGTCTCGGTTCTGGTGGCCGCCACGTTCATTCCGCTCGGATACGTGTCCTGGGCATTCGCCACTACCGGCTGGGATCAGGCCTATGCGCTGATCGTGCGGCCGCGGGTGGGCGAGTTGCTGATCAACACGGCGTCTCTGGTCGTCTTGACGGTGCCGTTGTGCGTCGTCCTCGGGGTTGGCGCCGCCTGGCTGGTGGAGCGCACCGACATCCCCGGCCGCGCGTTCTGGCGGCCGCTGCTGGTCACGCCCCTGGCGGTGCCCGCCTTCGTCAACAGCTACGCGTGGCTCGGCATCGTGCCCTCGCTACACGGACTGGGCGCCGGCGTGCTGGTGACCACACTGTCTTATTTCCCGTTCGTGTATCTGCCCGCGGCGGCGACGTTGCGCCGGCTGGACCCTGCGATCGAGGAGTCCGCTCGCGCTCTAGGGTCCACACCGGCCGGTGTGTTCTTTCGCGTCGCGCTTCCGCAACTGCGTCTGGCGATCCTTGGCGGGGCGTTGCTCATCGGACTCCACCTGCTCGCCGAGTACGGCGCGTTCGTGATGCTGCGCTTCGAGACCTTCACCACCGCGATCTTCCAGCAGTTCCAGGCGACCTTCGACGGTCCGGCGGGCAGCATGCTGGCAGGCGTGCTGGTCTTGTGTTGCCTGTTGCTGCTGGTGGCCGAGGCCGGAGCGCGGGGTAACGCCCGGATGGCCCGGGTCGGCGGTGGCGCCGCCCGCGAGGTGGTAGCGCTTCGCCTGGGCCGCAACAGGTTCCCCGCGTTGTTCGCTCTGATCGTGCTTGCGGTTCTGGCCCTGGGCGTGCCGCTGTGGACGCTGTTGCGTTGGCTGTGGATCGGCGGCGCCGACGTGTGGGAGGTGGCCCCGATCAGCGCGGCCCTGACCCAGACGATCGGACTGGCCACTGTCGCTGCGCTGGCCGCAACGGTGCTGGCTTTCCCGGTCGCCTGGGTGGCGGTGCGGTCACAGGGGGTCCTGGCCCGCACGGTGGAGGGCGCCAACTACGTGACCAGTTCGCTGCCCGGTATCGTCACGGCGCTGGCATTGGTGACCGTGACCATCCGGGTCGCGCCACCGCTCTACCAGACGGTCGTGATGGTGGTCTGCGCCTACGTGTTGATGTTCCTGCCCCGCGCCCTGGTCAGCCTGCGCGCCGGCCTGGCGCAGGTGCCGATCGGACTCGAGGAGGCTTCCCGATCGCTGGGAGCACCACCGTGGGCGACGTTCCTGCGGGTGACGCTGCGGCTCACCGCGCCGTCCGCGGCGGCCGGGGCGTCGCTGGTGTTTGTTGCCGTGGCCACCGAACTGACCGCGACGCTGCTGCTGGCGCCGACGGGTACCCGCACCCTGGCCATGGGCTTCTGGACGCTGTCCAGCGAGTTGAACTACGCCGCCGCCGCGCCCTACGCCCTGGTCATGGTCCTGCTGGCGGTGCCGGTCACCATGGTGCTGTTCGGCCAGTCCACCAAGGCGGCGGCGATATGAGCGCAGTGGCGCAGATCAGCGGACTCACGAAGTCCTACGGCGGCCTCAAGATACTCGACGGCATCGACCTGGAATTGTTGCCGGGCAGCACCACCGCCATCGTCGGCTCATCGGGGTGCGGCAAGACCACGCTGCTCCGGTTGATCGCCGGCTTCGACAGACCGGATTCCGGCAGCGTTCTCATCTCCGGACAGCAAGTGTCCGGTACGGCCGCATTCGTGCCGGCTCACCGACGCACCGTCGGCTACGTCGCCCAGGACGGCGGACTGTTCCCGCACCTGACAGTCGGCCAGAACATCGCCTACGGCCTGCCCGCGCGCCATCGCGCCGCAGCCCGCCGGCGGGTTGGCGAGCTGCTGGAGACAGTTGCCCTGGAACCGTCCTATGCGTCGCGCCGGCCACATGAACTGTCGGGCGGACAGCAACAGCGGGTGGCGCTGGCCCGCGCCCTGGCCCGCCAGCCGAAGTTGATGCTGCTCGACGAGCCCTTCAGCGCACTCGATGCGGGACTACGCGCGTCCACCCGAAAGGCCGTCGCGGGCCTGCTCGCCTCCGCCGGGGTTACGACGCTGGTGGTGACCCACGACCAGGAGGAGGCGATGTCGATCGCCGACCGGGTCGCGGTGA
>JAGQTR010000465.1:0-257 GCA_020438915.1 Mycobacterium sp. | reverse complement strand
CGGTGACGGCGCCGCAATCCTGATGCTGCGACCCGAACAGTTGATGGCCGCCGAGGCTTCTGACGGTGAGCATCAAGCCGGTGTCGGCACCGTGGCCGCCATCGAATTCCTCGGCCACGACGTAGTGCTCACCATCGACCCGGGGGGTGACATCGCCCCCATCACAGTGCGCCAGAGGAGCTTCGACCCTCCGGCGGTGGATGCCAAGGTCCACATCGAGGTGCTGGGCCGCGGTGTGGTCTTTAGGTGAACCGGCC
>JAGQTR010000464.1 GCA_020438915.1 Mycobacterium sp. | reverse complement strand
TGGTGTTCGCATTCATCGACGAGCTGTCGGCCTCGAGCGTCACCGGGCATGCCGACGAGTTGGCCACCACCGGGCGCGTCCGGCAGCGTTACCTCGAACGGCTGGCACAGCACCTGATCTCCGGCGAGCCACTGCAGACTCTGCAGGCCAGCGCGGAGAAGGCGGACTGGGACCCGCCGAAATCTCTCACCGCGGTACTCCTTCCCGCAGCGCAGGTACGCGGACTGCCCAACAGCTTCGGTGCGGCCACGCTGCACCTTGGCGAAGAACTTCCCGGTGTCGACCCCGCGGAGTCGCTGGCCCTGCTGTTGATACCCGACATGGATGGTTCGCTGCGTAGCCAGCTACTCCGCATGCTGAAGGGAAGGCGGGCGTGGGTCGGCCCGGCGCGGCCATGGACGCAGGCGCGTACCTCCTACCGGCGCGCTGTGGCCACCCGGGCGTTGGTCACCGTCCCCGGCGCCGATGTCGTCGACGCCGACGACCATCTCGTTGAATTGGTCCTGGGCGCCGACGCTGACGCGGGCGAAGACCTGCGCCGCCAGGCACTGGCACCGCTTGAACAGCTGCGGCCCAGCACCGCCGATCGGCTGACCGACACCCTGCGCTCGTGGCTACTGCACCAAGGTCAGCGCGACGCCGTCGCTGCCGATCTCTTCGTCCATGCTCAGACCGTGCGCTATCGGATGACCCAACTGCGTGAGCTCTACGGCGACACTCTCAACGATCCACAGACCATCCTCAAACTCACTGTGGCGCTGGGGATTACGCGCAATCGTCGGGTTTCGGCGCGGGCGCCGGCCCGACGAGATTCGAGGGCCGGCACCAGAGCGCCACGGCGAGCGTCAGCACCGCCGCCACCGCGAAAGCCGCCTGCACACTGAGCACATCGGCGGTTCCACCGAGTAACCCCGCCGCGATCGGCCGCGAGCCGAGAAATCCGACGAGCCAGAGGGCCATGATCCGGCCCCGCAACTCCTGCGGAGCCCGTTCCTGCACGACGGTGCTCAATCCGGTCATGGCCCATCCGAATCCCAGGCCCGCCAGCGCGAACCCGGAAATGGCGACGGCAGGCCCGGCGGTGACGGCGAGCATCGCACACCCGGCGCCAAGCCCGGCCAGCCCGATGGACGACACCCGCGCCGAGGCCATCCGGCCCCGCATCAGTGCCAGAACCACCATCCCGATCGCCGCGCCGATACCGAACACCGCCGACAAGGTCCCGACCAGCCGGGCCCCGCCGCCGAGTTGATCCGACACCGAGGGCGTCAATGTGATCGACGGGTCCGAAGCGAAACCGACGGTCGTCACCGCGATCAACGCCAGCAGCAACGGACGGTCGGACCAGACGTACCGAAGGGCGGCGCGCACCCGGTAGTCCGTCCCGGTTCGCATCTGCGGCGGCGCCGGGAACCGTACAGCGACCAGGAAGATCGCGAAAACGAGGTGTAGGCCGGCGCTGACGGCGAAGCCCGCCGCCGGGCCGAAATGCGCGGCGATGTAGGCGCCGGCGACGGGGCCGATGATCCGACCGATCGTCATCGGGATGCTGTTGAGCGCCATCGCCGTCGGGAGCTCACCGTCGCGGATCAGGGTCGGCACGATCGACTGCATTGCCGGCCCGCCCACGACGAAGCCGAGCCCCACCAGCGCGGTCCCCAGCAGTATCGGCATCGCGGTGGACATCCCCTGCAGGCCCGGCTCGAGAAACAGCCAGGCCGCCACGAATCCGGACCCGGCGATGCACAGCACTCTGCCCAGCAGGATCTGCCGCGCCGGGTTGCCGGTGTCGGCCCACTTGCCGCTGGTGGGGCTCAAGATCAGCTGCGGAGTGAACTGCACCACGCCGACCAGGCCGACCATGAGTGCCGAATGCGTCGCCTCGTACATCACGATCGCGGCGACGATGCCGTGGGTCCACACGGCGACGACCGAGAACATCTTGCCCCAGAACAGCGCCCCGAAGACCGGGTCGAACATCAGCCCGAGTGCGCCGCGCGACCGCAGCGGGGCAGTGGTCGCGGTGATCATGCGTCCGCCCCGTGTTCGAAGCGTTCAGTCAGCCGGTCCAGCAGGGTGACCAGGGTGTCGACCTCGGTGTCCGGCCAGTCGGCGATGGTCTCAGCGACCAGATCGCGGCGCCGGTCGGTCACGGTGCCCAGCGCCTTGCGGCCGATGTCGGTCAGGACCAGAGCGCATCGTCGTTGGTCGTCTTCAGCGGTGGTCTTCGTCAACAGGCCCGCCGCGACGACACCGGCGACGGTCCGGCTCGCGGTCGAGTGCTCGACCGCCAGGAACTCCGCAACGTCGCCGATGGACGCACCGCAGCCGCTGCGCTGACGTTCCTCGACTGCACGCAGCACCCGTAGCGTCGAGACACTCGTCACCGGGTCGGCTCCATCGAGTAGGCGGCGGCGCCAGGCCGGCCGCTGCCGCGCCAGATGAATGCGCGTCAGCAGCTCGTCGAGTTGGTCGTAGCGAGACTGCGGCACTATATATGCATAGCACATACATGTTTTTCCCTGGCGGGCGGCCGGAACCCGATCGTCGGAACGCGGGTGTGGTAGACACACCGCTATGTCCGCGCTCGGCGTTGAAGTCCATTCAGCGGCCTGAGATGGCCGGCGATCTCCTGCTGAACCCGGGACAGACGTGCGGGCGCGTCGAACGGGCCGACAAGTTCGCCCACATCGTCGACGGCGCCGACTACTTCCGCTATTGCAAGGCGGCGATGCTGCGCGCCCACCGGCGCATTCTCCTGATCGGGTGGGACTTCGACACCAGGATCGTCTTCGAACGCGATGGGAAAACCCTGCCCGGCCCCAACTCATTCGGTGCGCTGCTGTCCTGGTTGCTCTGGAAGCGGCCTTCGCTGGAGATCTATCTGTTGAAGTCGAACCTGCGGCTACTGTCGGCATTCGACGACATCTGGTACGGCGCTATTCCCGTTCCCCTGCTGAACCGGTTGAGCGCCAAGCGAATCCACTTCGCCGTTGATGGCGCACACCCGACTGGCTCGGTACACCACCAGAAGGTTGTAGTCGTCGACGACGTGCTGGCATTCTGCGGGGGAATCGACCTGACCCTGGACCGCTGGGACACCCGAGAGCATCTGGACAACAGTCGATTCCGTCGAGCGTTCGGCCGCAGCTACGGACCCAGACATGAGGTCGCCGCCGTCGTCGACGGCGCAGCTGCGGCCGCGCTCGGCGAACTGGCCCGGAACAGATGGCGAACGGCGACCGGTGTGTCGCTGCTGCCGGTCGAGGTCGACCACGCCGCCTGGCCCTCGGGCCTGGCGCCGACCTTGCAAGACATCGATGTCGGGATCGCGCGAACCCTGCCGGAGCTCGACGACCGCAGCGAGGTCCGGGAAGTGGAAGCGTTGAACCTCGCTGCGATTGCGGCCGCGCGCCACACGATCTACCTGGAGAACCAGTATCTGGCCTCGCGCACTCTCGCCGATGCGCTTGCCGACCGACTCCAGGAGCCCGACGGGCCGGAGATCGCGATCGTGCTGCCCCGGAGCTCGGAGAGCCTTCTGGAGGAGCAGGCGATGGACAGCGCGAGATATCGCCTGCTGCAACTGCTCTGGGCGGCAGACCAGCATCACAAGCTCGGTGTCTACTGGCCGGTGACCGACGGCGACGCACCGATCTACGTGCACTCCAAGGTTCTGGTGACCGACGACCGGTTGCTGCGAATCGGCTCGTCGAACCTCAACAACAGGTCGATGGGATTCGACAGCGAGTGCGACCTGGCCGTCGAAGCCGACCCGAACGTCTCTGAGCACGACGACATCCGCGAGGTGATCACGTCGCTGCGGGACCAGCTGGTGTGCGAACATCTCGGGGCGTCACGCGAAGATTTTGGCGCCGCGGTACAGCAGCAGGGTTCCTTCCTGAAGGCGATCGAAGCGATGCGCGGCGAAGGAAAAACACTGCGGCTGTTCACCGAGAGCACCATCGCCGACGAGGCAAGCCTGCTGGCCGAGAATGACCTGATGGATCCCGACCACGTTCCCCGGTCACTGACCCGAAGCGTTCAGCGCTGGCTGGAGCGATTCACCAAGGGGCCTACCCGGTAGCAGCGCAGCGTCAGCGAGCCCGCCACCGGGGCCTGCGCCTTTCCGCCCACGCTGTAAGACCCTCCTTCACATCGGCGGTCGCCCCGGCTACCTTGCGCATGACCTCACCGAAGCGAACCGACTCGACCCATCCCATGTCCCCGGTCCGCCACGCCACCTCCTTGGTGGCTCGTTGTGCGAGAGGCGCAGCCTCGGTGAGCGTTTCGGCCCATGATCGTGCTGCGGCGGCGAGCTCCTCGGGCGCCACGAGTTTCCACACCAAGCCCACCTCCTTGGCACGCTCGGCGTTCATCGGCTTACCCGTCAGGAGTATCTCCATCGCGTCCGCCCAACGAATCCGGTGCGGAAGCCGGATAGCTCCGACGATGGTGGGCACGCCGAGAGACACCTCCGGGAAGGAGAAGGTCGCCTCGGTGCTGGCGATCACGAAGTCACAGAACAGGACTCCGGTCAGGCCGTACCCGACACACGGGCCTTGCACCGCAGCGATCGTCGGCTTGAACAGCTCCATCCCACTCTCGAAAGAGTTGATGGTCGGCTTCTCCCAGAACGTACCGCCGAACGTGCCGACGGACCCCTCGCTGTCCTTGAGGTCAGCGCCGGCACAGAAGACCCGGCCGTTGGCCGCCAGAATCCCGACCCAGGCGTCCTCGTCGTCACGGAACCGGTCCCATGCCGCGTTCAGCTCGGTGCGCAGCGCCCCATTGATGGCGTTGCCGGCTTCGGGGCGGTTGAGGGTGATGGTGGCGATGTGGTTGTCCAGCTCATAGGTCACGAGGCCCATTGCTGCACCATAATCAGTGGTCTCAGGTGCGGGCAGGAGTGTTGGCAAACTGGTCGGTGATCGCCTGGCAGAACGCGTTCAGATCCTGGGGTGAGCGACTCGTGATCAAGTTTCCGTCGATGCAAACCTGCTGATCGACCACGATCGCGCCGGCGTTGCGAAGATCGGTCCGCAGGCTGGGATACGACGTCAGGGTTCGGTCCTTGACGACGCCGGCCTCGACCAGCGCCCACGGGCCATGGCAGATCGCGGCGACAGGTTTGCCCGAGCGGACGAACTCCCCGACGAAGTCGACTGCGGATTCGTCCAGCCGGACTTTATCGGCATTGACGGTGCCACCTGGCAAGACGAGCGCGTCGAAGTCAGCCACCCGCGCATCGCCGACCTTCCGGTCCACCGGGAACGTTCCTGCCGGCTCGAGATCGTGATTTCGCGCGTCGATTTCGCCGGACTTCACCGACAGCAGTTCGGTGTGTGCGCCGGCATCCCGCAGCGCCGTGCGCGGTTGTTCGAGCTCTATCCTCTCGACCCCGTCGGTGGCCAGAAAGGCGATCCTGCGGCCACTCAGCTCGTTGGGCATGGCGTACAAGCTCCTTTCGCGTGGTTTATCCCGGCGACTACCCGGTTCCACAGGATCGAACACCCGGTGAATGGCTATTCAGCCGAGAACCGGCTTGAATGGTGCCGCGATGGCTAAGGACATGGCCAATCAATCTGACGACTGCGGGACTCAGCGAATGACGATCACCTATGACGCCGCCCTGCGCGATCAGATCCGGGCGAATCTGGCAGGGCACCAGCGCCGGTCGGTGAGCGATCCGACCAAGCGGCATGCGGCGGTCGCGGTGGTGCTGGTCGACTCCGAGCTCGGTGAGGATCGGGTGGATCCGGCGCCCGTCGAGAATTGGATCGACGGACGGCCGATGCCCGGAAACCTCGACGGCCGGATGATCGATGTTTCCGGCGGCGCCGCTTTCTTATTGTGTCGCAGGGCATCCCGACTCTCGTCTCATGCGGCCCAGTGGGCGTTGCCGGGTGGTCGGCTGGATCCCGACGAGGGTGTGATCGAGGCCGCCCTACGCGAACTCGACGAGGAAGTCGGTGTCCGGCTGCCCGACACCGCGGTGCTGGGCCTGCTCGACGACTACCCGACGCGGTCTGGCTACATCATCACCCCGGTCGTGATGTGGGGCGGTGGCCGGCTCGAACCGCGCCCGGCACCCGCGGAAGTGGTGGCGGTCTACCGGGTGGGGATGCATCAGCTCCTACGCGAAGATTCCCCGCGCTTCATCACCATTGCCGAGAGCTCCCGCCCGGTCGTGCAGATCCCGCTGGGCAACGACCTCATCCACGCGCCGACGGGTGCGGTCCTGTTGCAGCTTCGATGGCTGGGCCTGGAAGGCCGGCATGACCCGGTCGACGGACTCGAACAACCGGTATTCGCCTGGAGATAAAACCTACGGGGCGATCTCGGACCCGGCCATGGTCATCGGTCCGGCGTCAAGCGCCGGCTGTCCCGTGCTTCGGAACAGCACCCGCGCTGCGATCGCGACGGCGTGGTCGGCGAACCGTTCATAGAACCTGCCCAGCAGCACCAAGTCGATCGCCGCGGGGACGCCGTGGCTCCACTGCGGTGACATCACCGTCGTGAACAGCCGGCGATGCATGTCGTTCATAGCCTCGTCATCGTCGCGTATTCGGCTCGCCCGCACTGGATCCCCATCGATGATGACGGCGGCGGCATCGTCGGCCAGATCCACCGCGAGGCTGCCCATTTCAGAGAACTGGCCGACAACCTCGTTCGGGATGGCCGATTCCGGGTGACGCCGTCGGACGATGCGGGCGACATGCGCGGCGAGTCCGCCCATCCGCGCTGCGTCGGAGGTGATGTGGACGGCTGCCACGACCGCGCGCAGATCGCTGGCTACCGGCGCCTGCCGCGCCAACACCGTCAGCGCCAAATGATCCACGTCGTTACGCAGGCGGTCCAGGACCTCCAGATTGGTCAGGACCTGCTCGGCTGCATCGAGGTCCACGGCGAGCAGGCCGACGGTCGCTCGCTGCATGGCTTCGCCCGCCATTTCACACATCCGGGCGAGGTCGGCGTTGAGTGCGCGCAATTGCTGGTGGAATTCGGTACGCACTCCGGGCCTCCTTTCCGCAACGACGGGTGTCTACGAACCCTTCTCGCACTGCGCCGCGTTTCGGTGCCGGTCCGGCCGGGCACTCTCAGCGAACGTAGTTGTCAGAATACGGGAGGTCACGATGCCCAATTCTTCGATCAAGAACGAGAAGCTGTACCAGGACCTGCGCGAGGAAGGTAATTCCAAGGAAAAGGCGGCGCGCATCTCCAACGCGGCTGCGGCTCGGGGCAAATCGGCAGTGGGCAAGAAGGGCGGCAAGGCAGGCAGTTACGAGGATTGGACCGTCCCCGAACTCAAGAAGCGAGCCCGCGAACTCGGATTGTCGGGCTACTCAGACCTGACGAAAGACAAACTTGTCGCCAAACTGCGTGACCACTGAGCGAACCGGCCCCGTCGGCGGTCGGGGCCGGGAAGCGGCGTCGGCCGGTCTGGCTGGCTGAGGCGCGTGCGCATCGCCACGTTCAACATCCTGCACGGCCAGGCGCCCGGTGACGGCGCCGTCGATCCCGGTCGGCTCTGGTCCTGGGTGCATGACCTGCGCCCCGATGTGCTCGCTTTGCAGGAGGTGGACCTCGACCAGGATCGGTCCGGGCGTGTCGATCTGACCGCGGTGGCGGCCGAGGCGATGGGCGCGGTGGCGCACCGCTTCGTCGCGGCGATCTCCGGAACGCCAGGCGCTACGTGGATTGCGGCCACCGGAGCCGAGCAGCCGGGCTCGGCGGCCTACGGGATCGCGTTGCTGTCCCGCTTCCCCGCCAGCAGTTGGCAAATCGCGCGGTTGCCCAGAATCGCGGCCCGGTTTCCGATGTATCTACCGCAGGCCCGTCGCGTCGTGGTCGTCAACGACGAGCCCAGAGCCGCGGTGATCGCGCAACTCGAAACCCCGGTGGGAAAGTTGTCGGTCGCGAACACCCACCTATCCTTCGTGCCCGGGTGGAACCGACACCAACTGCGCCGACTGGCCAAGGACCTGCGCGGACTTCCCGGGCCGCGCCTGCTGATAGGAGATCTCAACCTTGCCCGCGGCCCGGCGGCGCGGTGCTCGCAGATGCGCTCGCTGGCAACCGCGGCGACGTTTCCCGCTGACGTCCCCAAACGCCAGCTCGACCACATCCTCACTGACCATCCTGAGCTGCGTGTTTCCCGGTGCATGGCGCAACTTGCGGCGCTGTCGGATCATCGCCCCCTGGTCGTGGACGTCGAGGTCGGGTAGCGGGGCCGGATTGGGTCATCCGTTTAGGTCCAGCGAACATCGGGGTAATGCTTCACTGGCGCCGTCCCCGTCGCGCCGGGTGAAGCAGGAGGAGTCTCTGATGACAGGTCGACGAAGGGTTCGCAGCGGCGCTATTGCCGCGGCGCTGGGCGCGTTGGCGACGCTGTTCAGCGTGGCGGTACCGCCGGCCGCGGCGCAGCCGTGTCCGGATGTCGAGGTGGTTTTCGCCCGCGGGACCAGCGAAGCCCCCGGGGTTGGCGGAGTCGGGCAGGCGTTCGTCGATGCTGTGCGGGCCCAAGCCGGCCCGAGGTCTGTGGGCGTCTACGCGGTGGACTATCCCGCCGGCGACGACTTCTACAACAGGGTCGGATTCGTCTCGACGGTCGTCGACGGGATCCGTGATGCGATGGATCACGTGCAGGCAATGGCGGCCAACTGTCCGAACACCAGAATGATCCTGGGAGGCTACTCTCAGGGCGCGGTGGTGTCCGGCTTCGCAACCTCCGCTGAGGTGCCGCCGGGAATTCCTGCCGAACTGGTGCCGCAACCGATGCCGCCAGAAATCGCCGACCATGTGGCGGCCGTCGTCCTCTTCGCTACCCCGTCGCCGGAGTTCCTGGCCCAGTTCGGTGCGCCGGCGGTCACCATCGGCCCGCTGTACGAGCCCAAGACGCTGCAAATCTGCGATCCGGGCGACTCGATCTGCTCCAGCCTGCCGGGGGGCGGGCCGAACATCGCGCACGTCATGTATGCGTTCAACGGAAGTGTCAACGAAGGAGCCGCTTTCGCCGTAGAACGGCTGTAGCGTCGGTGGTGTCGCCAAACCCAAGCAGCTGCTGACAGGGGCACCAATCGTGGCCGCGGACCGACCGTCGTTCCTGCAATACATCGGATACTCCTACGGACGTCGCCTGCCGTCGTCGATGCGAAGGTGGGTGGCCGAGGATCTCGCTGCCCAGGGTGCGGTCCGTCGGCACATGATGCGGATGGCGATACCGCCGCTCTTCCTGCTCGCGCCGCTCTGGCTGCTCCCTGCGTCGCTCTACGTGCATCTGGAGATGACGGTGCCGATCTATCTGTGGAGCCTGCTGATGACGCTGGCGCTCAACAAGGTGTGGCGTCGGCACCGGCTGGCGCAACACGGGCTAGACCCGAACCTGGTCGACGTCATCAACCGCAAGAAGAAGGCGCACATCGAGGCGGACTACGTCCGTCGCTTCGGCCCCCGACCGCAATCGGCCGAATGGCAGTCCAACAGCAATCCGTTTCACTGACGCAGCCCGGGGTAGCACGTCCACAGCCGGACCAACATCGGCGACACAAAAAACGGACCCGATGGGTTTGGGTAACGCCGCAGGGGGCATCTAGATGCACAAGTAAATGCATCGGCCGGATCGGCCATGCCCACCGAGGAGGCTACGTGACCACCGCATACACCGACCTTTGTGCGCCGGAGGTGCCGGTGGGGATCTATCCCCCGCAACAGGATTCCCACCTGCTCATCGACGCGATGGTCGAGTCCGGGGTCGTGCCGGGTGCCCGAGTCGCCGACTTGTGCACCGGTAGCGGAGTGGTGGCCAATGCCGCGGCAGCTGCGGGTGCGGTCGCGGTGACCGCGTTCGACATCTGCCCCCTGGCGGTGCAACACGCCCGCAAGGGGGCGCACGCCGAGGGCCTCGATGTGCGGGTGCACCGCGGGTCATGGTCACGAGCGGTGGAATTCGCTCCGTTTGACGTCGTCGTCGCCAACCCGCCCTATGTCCCGCAGGCACCGGTTGATGACAGTGACGCGATACCGGCGACCGCTGGACCCGCCTACGCGTGGAATGCCGGACCGACCGGACGATCGGTTCTGGACCCACTGTGTGCAACGGTGCCCCTGCTCCTCGACGAAGGCGGCACATTCCTGCTGGTGCAGTCAGAATGCGCGGGCATCACTACGACGATTTCGGCGCTGGAGGCGTTCGGTATGCGCGTGGACATCGTTGCCCAGCAATGTATCCCGTTGGGTCCGGTGATGTCGGCGCGGGCGAAGTGGTTGATGCGCAGGGGCCTGCTTCGACACGGGCGCGCAGCGGAGACGATCGTCGTGATCCGGGCGGATGCCCCATGAGCGAGGAGGCGCGCCTAGTCCGCGTCGTCCCGTCCGGCCCGGTAATGGTGCAAGGCCCGGTCCGAATCGAGATGTCCGACGGCAGCGTGGTGGAGTCCGACCGTTTCATGGTCGCCATCTGTGCGTGCCGACGGTCCAAGACCTACCCACTCTGCGACACGAGCCATCGCCGTCGGTCAGTCAAGGGGACGACGCAGTGACGGACGTTGCGCCCGCCAGCACCGCATGAGGTGATCGGCAAGCCGGTCCTCGACCACCCCGAAGGCCCGGATTCCGAACACCACGTCACGATCGAGATGTGGTTCCTGGGCCACCAGGTCACCTACGACGTCGGTTCGGACCACCTGTTCATGCACCGCGTCGGCCTCGACGTGTTCGAGGTAGAAATCGCGGCAGGGCGCCGGGGCGCCAAGGCGTTCCAGCGCTTGCACCATACGGCGGGAACCGGGCGGTGAGGTGACCTCGGTGGCGGCGAAGTGTCCCACCGAGCAACCGCGTAGCCGTCGGTGCAATCCGAACATCGACATCAGATTGACCACGGCGAGCGTTGCGGCCGGCACATCGTTGAGATACCCCAGGTAGGACGTATCAAGATCCGCCGCAGCCATCAGGTCGGCGAACAACTTCTGATGCAGTCGGGCGCCCCTACCGCCGCCGAACTCGTCGTACTCCACGGCCACGAACGATGCCTTGGCCTGGCCGGTGAGCCGTGGGATCGTCCATGCATGCGGGTCGCCCTCCTTGAGGTGATACAGCGAACGATGGGCGAAGTACTCGCGCATCTGGTCCCACGTGCCCTCATCGCGCAGGTGATACGACGGTCCGGTGCCCTCGATCGGTTCCACGCATAGCTCGTCCAGCTCGGCCGCGGCGCAGGCGCCGTCCTCGATCTCACCGACGTCCTGGCGCACCGCGGTGAGGAACAGCTCCTCCAGGCGGCCACGAAGGTGCAACAGACCCGGATTCCACTCCCAGTCGGGGTCGGAGTCGGCGAACCCTCGGTAGTGCAATTCGTAGCAGAGGTAGAGCGTCAGTTGAACGTCGATGCCGTACGGATCGGCGTCGGCAAAAGAGGTCGCAACCCTGGCCAGATGATGGTGTGGTGCGCGCTCGGTGAGCAGGTCGACCACCGCCATCGAGATGGGTCCGCGCGGTGCGGGAAGAAGAGGTTGAACCAGAGTCGGCATCACGACTGGATAAATACCCCGGCGCAACGTCGCCAAACCGCCGAGGACAGCGACGACTGGACGCATCCGGACTGGGGGGCCGCCCAGTGGAGAGGTTTCTCACATCCAGCAACCTCGGGCAGCGGATCCGCCGCCGATGGGTATGCGAGGAGAGCGCAGCGATGCGCTGACCGAATTGTCCAGAGAACGATTTTCCTAACGACAAGGGGTGAAACCAACACAATGGCATCACCAACTACGCCGAATGCCGTAACCACGTCGACACTGCTCACTCAGCTGCGCAGCCTCCTCGACTTGACCCATACCGAGATCCAGGTCGCCGAGACGCGGGTGCTGCAGGCCCGCACGGACGCGGTACGAACCGAACTCCGCCAGAATGCCGACCATGCGCGGATCCGCGCGCAGGCAATCGAGAAGGCGATCCGCGATCTCGGCGGCTTCCCCGACGTGATCGGTCCGTTCCTCGGCCGCGCGGCGGCCGCGGTGAAGGCGTTGACCGAGCAGGCCGAGCCCTTCAACGAGGCACTACTCGGTGACCTCGCGCTGGAGGGTCAGTTATTGGATCGCGCCCGCTACGTCAAGGCGCTGGCCGTCGCCGGCAAGCACAAAGACATCGAAGAGCTGGCGACACGCCTGATCACCGCGCATTCGGCGACGGTTGACTGGTTGACGACGGTTCTGGCCGAGGATGCCCTCGGCGGTCCCGCCGCGTTGCGTCGCACCCCGCTGCAGGCGGCGGCCGGGTTCACCGTCAAGCTCGTCAACCTACCGTTGACGTGGACCGCACGTGGGGCCGAACGCACGGCCGAAGCGCTGCGGTCACTGCGGCCGACCTTCGTCGAGTTGGTCGACCGCGGTTCACGGACCGGCGACATCGCCGCGAAAACTCTTTCGGGTGCCCGCAATTCGGCGCTCGAGTCTGCAGAGCGGATCGCTCGCGAGCAAGGCGCCGACCAGGCCGCGAATGTGATCCACGCAGCGCGGGGCGCTACCGGCACCCTCGATCCGTCCGAGTTGCCGATCGCCGATTACGACGAGCACAACGTCAACGAGGCCGCCACCGCGGTGAAGGATCTGACCGATCCGGCCGATATCCGGGTGATCGTGGCCTACGAGGAAGCCAACAAAAACCGGCAGCGCGTGGTTTCCGCGGCGCAGACCCGGCTGGCCGCCATTGCCCAGGAAGTGGTGGGTATCGGCCAGGCGTAGCGACGGTATGGCGGTCCGGCCTCGGCCTGCTGGCCGGGGGCGGCCACCCGCATTCTCATCGATACGGTGTTGGAGCGCCGCCAAGGCAAATCGAGTAAGTCGGGCGGCGGCATGGGGCCGGGATCCGACGTGCGTCCGCCACCGTCGTCGGCGCGTGGCCGCGATCTCAAGAAGGCGCAAACCGTGCGGCTAGTTGGTTGTTGGTGGTG
>JAGQTR010000463.1 GCA_020438915.1 Mycobacterium sp. | reverse complement strand
TTCGAAACCCTGACGGCGCACCACACGAAATGCCCGAGGTTCAATGACGCGACTACTGCTTGCCGTCGCAACGGCGGCGATCACCATTGCTTTGGGCCGCCGAAATCAGCTTCGCCGCAAAACAGACCGCAGATCCGTCACCGACACGTTCACGATGACTCCCCGGGCACAACCTCCGCGCGACCGGTGCGACGACGGTTCGGACACAGCCCCTGACGCTTGATCCCCGCATCCGGGTTTCGCAACCCGGATGCGGGGACCAAAGCTAAACAGTCGAGGCGGACACGCTGCCGGGATCAGACGGCGACGGTGAGTTCCTCGGCGGTACCGGCAACAGCCCCCGCGACGGCCCCCGCACCAGCGACCGTGGGCAGCGCGATGTTGACGTCCGACACATCGATGAAGCCCCACTGAGTGGCGTCGGCGTACACCGACGTCGCCCCGACGATCTGCAGGGTGAGGCTGTCACCGGGCGCCATTGAGTAGGCGATCGACTCCATCGAAATGGTGATCTCGTGGGTTTGGCCGTCGAGTTCCACCGGGATCGGCGTGATGATGTTGCCGAGCACCAGATCCGTTTCGTTGTCGACCAACTGGGCATAGATGTGGCGGCTGGTGCCGAACCCCGAGTAGGTGAAGGACAACTCGGGGGCGCCGACCATCTGCGTGGGCAGCAGCGGTCCCGCTATCGGGATGTTGATCGCCTGCGATGCCGGGGCGGCCAGTGCAGGCGACACCAGCAGTCCCGCGGATCCTACGGCCTCAACGGCTTTGAGCTGCGGCCCGGACCCGCCGCAGCAGAGCGGCTGCAGCAGCAGCGATCCGCCATCGTTGGTGGTCTCGAACGGATCGCCGTAGAACGCCGGATCCGAGGGCAGCAGGTTCGAAGTGCGGAGCACGCCGTTCTGGTCATACCACTGGAATACCTGGCCCGTTGGGAGTGCCCCTCCGAGGTACAGGTAGCTGGTCAGCCAGGTCAGCGACCGCTCAACAAGGTTCTCGAACTGAGCCGTCGGCGACCCCGGGTTCAGGCAGACCCCGTGCCCGCCGCAGGCCCAGATCATTTTCACCGGGACACCGTTGGCGGCCAAAATCCCTGCATTGATGATGGATTCGTTCAGGGGGAACAACCCGTCTGCGGTGCCCTGGATGATCAGCGTCGGCGCCGTGATGGCGTCCACCAGCACGGTGGGACCGCTGCTGGACAGGATGGCCTGATCGCTTTCGCCGATGAAGCCCAGCAGGGTGCCCTGGATGATCGCCGGGTAGATCCGCGAATTGATCCGCGCGCCGGCTTCCAGCAGGTCCAGCCCCAGCAGCAGCGACCACGACGTCTTGAAATCACCTGTCGGATAGAGAGATTGGTTCAGTGAGTTCCAGGAGGCCGCCGGGACGATCGCGTCGACACGCTTGTCGATGCCTGCTTCTACCCACTGGATGCCGCCACCGTAGGAACCACCGACCATGCCCATTTGCGGATCACCGACGATCGGATCTCCGGTCCCGTTGGTGGACAGCTTGGTCCACGGCAAGGTGGCGACGTAGTCGATGATGTGCTGGGTGTCGCGACCCTCGAAGAACGGATTGTCCAGCTGCAGGAAACCGCCCGAGGCACCCTCGCCACGGGGATCCCAGCTCACGTAGTTGAAGTCAAGGGGGCTATCGGGGACGTCGCGAATCAAGCTCATGCCCGGGACGAAGCCCAAGGTGCCGATCACGGCGGTCGGATTGATGCTGCCGTTGGCACCCAGTCCGGGTCCTTCAAATATGGTGGCGGCCTGGCCGTCTGCGGCCACCGTCGTCGACGGGAACCAGTTGGTGCTGATCTGCACACCGTCGAAAGATGTCACCTTCGTGGTGAACGCCACCGGGTCACCCTCGGGCACCAACTCCCCGACATTGGCGTTGAATACCGCGAACGATCGGTACCCGATGATCGGCTGCAGCAGGCCTCCGATGAATGGCATTTCTTGCAGTGCCAGCACGATTGGCTCGACGAAGTCACCGAGCAACGGAATCTTTTGCAGAAGCTTCATCAATCCGCTGAGCTCGCTGACCATCACGGTGAACTGTTCGGGCGCAAACGCACCCATCGGCGAACTCTCGTCGAGGAACGGCAGGTAGCTGAGCGAGCCGTCCTGGAGGGTTTTCTGCGGGTCGGTGGGATCTGTGCGCCCGAGGAACACCTTCCCGCCGCCGGTCGGATCTTCGGTGAGGGTGTAGGTGTATGACGTCGGGTCACCGACGACGTTGACGTTGCCGAATATGACGCCTTGGGTGAACGTCAGCGTGGGGTCGACCGTGATCGGATCACCGAAGACACCGATTTCGCGCCGCGCGGCCGCGGCCGCGGCCCACTCAATCGGTGAACCGACCGGAGGCGTGCCCGGTCCATCACCGGCGAACGGGTTGAGCACACCGTTGACGGCTTCGAGGACCGGACTCGCGACTGCGGTGGACTCGACTACCGCCGGCGCGGCGACCGCGGTCTCGATAATCGGCGCCGCCTCGACCGGTGCAAGACCTGCCACCGCCGTCGGGCTGGCCTGGGACTGCGGGGCCGCTGACTGGTCCTCGACGACCGCTGCAGCGGATGCCTCCGCATTGTCCTCGGATGCACTGGAAGACGCCGACTCTAAAGCCGAGGAGTCTGTCGTCGCATCAGCCGCCGCCGAGAACGATGCACCGGATGAACCCGAGGTCTGCACTGCGTCCTGCTCCGATGCCGACTCATCCGCAGCGTCGGCCTCATCGGCTGCCGCGTCGGCTGCGGCGGCTTCGTCTGAGGCGGCATCATCTGCGGATGCACCGCCAGCGGCTGTACCGTCTGCGGCATCGTCGTTGCCGCCCGAGGTCGACTGCGAGGACTCCGAACCGGCCGAATCCTGCGCGCCGGACGTCGACGCCGCGGAGTCCGACGACGCGGCTGAACCGGAGGATCCCTGCGACGATGAGCCCGTCGCACCGCCTGACGAGGTCGAATCCGCCGACGCGACACCGTAACCGGTGAGGACGGCAGTGCCGATCCCGAACGCGACCGCGAGTCCACCGACACGGCCGATATACCTAGAAGCACCCATGATTCCCCCGACCCAGACGATGACGAATGACGCGGGCAAATATATCCCCGGGCGTGTGTTTTACATCGGCAAATAACGGGATATGTCTCGATCGAATTACTTTTCGGCAAGGATCGAGTATCAGCCGTCTCTGCAGCACCAAGCACCGCGGCCGCACGACGCCCAATCAGTGTTCAGCAGTGCCGCTGTCCGGTCTAAGCCGCCACGACGACCTCGGCCGGCGCGGCACCCTCTGCAGCCGCAGCGGCAACAGTCGGCAACGCGATCCTGACGTCGGAGACATCGATGAAGCCCCACTGGGTGGCGTCGGCGTATACCGAAGTCGCTCCGACGATCTGCAGCGTAAGGCTGTCGCCCGGCTCCATGGTGTACGCGATCTGCGCCAGGTCGATGGTGACCTCGTCCGTGCGACCGTCGAGGTCGACCGGCACCGGGGTGATGATATTGCCGAGGACACGGTTGCTTTGATCATCGACCAACTGGGCATAGATGTGGCGGCTGGTGCCCAGACCGGAGTAGGTGAAGGCCAACTTCGGGGCGCCGACGATCTCCTTGGTGGCAAGCAGCGGTCCCGGAATCGCAATATCGATCGCCTGCCGGGCCGGGGCGGCCAGCGCCGGCGAAACCAACAGCGGGGTAGGCGGCTCGGTCTGCGGTCCGGACCCGCCGCAGCAGAGCGGCTGCAGCAGCAAGAACCCGCCATCACCCAGAGTCACGAGCGATTCGCCGTAGAACGTCGGATCGGTTGGCAGGAGATCCGAGGAGTGGTAGTCGCTGACCTATACGGTCACGCGGGGACCGGACAACGGGAAAGCGTTCGTCAACCCGACACCCGCTGACGCGCTCACCGACCCGCTGTGGAACCAGCCGCTCAACGGTCGGTGTTCACGCCGGCACATGTGCCGGTGCGCGCCCGGCGACCACCTCCGGGCTGGCCAGCCACGCCAAAGCCTCGCCGTGATCCTGGTCCTCAACCAAGGCATCGGCGTTGTCGCGGGTATCGGCATCATCGGCTACCTCATCGGATGCCGAGAACGAAAAGTCCGAGGAACCTGACGATTGTGTCGCGTCGTCGTCGGTGTCGCTGTCTTGGCCGGTGCCACTGTCGGTGTCGCCCGCCTCGCCTGCCCCCTCCGACTCCGAGAGCGACGACCCCGAACCGGCCGAGGTCGGTCCACTACCCGTCGCCCCTGAGGAACTCGAGGAGCCGTCGGTGCCCGATGACCCCTGCGAGGACGAGTTCGAGCCAGACCCCGATGTGCTGTCAGCGGACGCGACCCCGTAGCCGGTCAGGACGGCGGTACCGACCCCGAACGCCACCGCGAGCCCACCGACACGACCGACATACTTCGCAGCACCCACAATTCCCCCAGACCGTCGACCGACGCGGCAGACTGTATCTGCGGGGCCACACTCATATCGACGAATGGCCGGATGGGTCTGGATACGATCCGTGTCGGCCTCTTCGGCTCGGTTCGCCCCCGCCAGGACCATTACGCGGCCCGATTCGGTTAATGGGCGGTGTGGTTCGGTTCGAGGATAGACCCAGATTGGGGTCAGCGGATGCCCGGGCCTGCCTGCCGAGGCAACGGGCCGGCGGCGCCCTGGGCGGCTTGCTCCCGTTGCTGCCGCTGGATCGCGTTGAGCAGCGGGTTTTCCTTCATCAGCTGACGACGGTCCTCATCGGAAAGCTCGTAGAACGTCCACATGCCCCACGCTGCGGGACGGACGTAGAGGGTGACCTTCTGCCGCTTGCGGGTGTTCTGGGGCAGCATGGCCGGAATCCCCACCACCCGGTCGAGCGAGGCCGCGCCGAGGAGTTCCTGGGCCAGTTGGTCGACGTCGGTCGAGTCCTGGAGCTCGTAGACCGATGATTGATGGCTGGTCTGTGTCGGGCCTTGCAGGGCAAGAAACCACGCCATGGCACGCCTCCTCGGCTCGTCGGGACAGCGTCAGCGTAGAGCACCTGCGGATCGGGGTCATCGGCGGCATCCCCCGAGAGCGGAGACCGCCGCCCGGGCTCCGGCAAAGTGCCGACTCAACCCCATCGTGGACTTAAATCGATCGACACGAATCTGCCGGGCGATCTGTCCTAGCTGTGCTAAAAGTCACTCTCGAGGTTCGCCGCCGGCGTGGCTTCGTCCGCGCCCGTAGTAACGACAGCATTCAAGATCGTCGATGTCATACGGATTGCGCTGCACAAAGAAGACTTACGATGCTATGGTTCAGTTAGCTGGTACTCACGAAGCCCGTACGACGCGGGCCGTGGCGAGCAAATTGGGGAATTAGCTGATGCCAAGTCTGGGCGAACCGGTGCCATCCGGTATCGACTGCGAGGACGCGCCGTGCGGCGTAGCTGCGCAAATACCGCAGACTGTGTACAACTGCAGCCGCCTCGGCCGGGTGGCCAATCCGCCGGGGTTCTCGCTCACCGAATGGTTCCGGCCGAGTCGCCGACGCTGAACCGCTTCCTCAGGGCTGCCGCAGCCGGTGCACGGTCAGAACGATCAACAGCGCCCCGGCGCCGGCCAGCGTGATCACCACCGGAGGCTTTTTGGCGAATCGAATCAAGCCAGCCTTGAGGTCGTCGGCGATCCTTCGGGGGTTGGCCCGGGTCGCGAGCGAGTCGACGGTCAGCGCCAATTGCTCGCGCGCCTGGTCGATCTCCGCCTTGATGGTGTCGGGATCCCGGTCCGCCACGTCTACCTCTCATTCGAACAACTCCGCCTTGCCGAACTACCCTAGATCAGCCGGCGCCCGCGCCGGCGCCCGGCCGACGGATCGGGCTGGAACAGACGGAGGAAAACAGCACATGGCGAAAACCCCCCGACTCGAGGTGGGCGACACAGCTCCTGGGTTCAGCCTTCCCGACGCCGCAGGCAACACCGTCAACCTCTCGGACTACAAGGGCCGCAAGGTCATCGTGTACTTTTACCCGGCCGCATCCACTCCGGGCTGCACGAAAGAAGCTTGCGACTTCCGGGACAATCTCGATGAGCTGAACGGAGCAGGCCTCGACGTTCTCGGCATCTCCCCCGACAAACCGGAGAAGCTCGCCAAGTTCCGCGACGCCGAAGAACTCACATTCCCGCTGCTGTCGGACCCCGACCGCGCCGTCCTAGAAGCCTGGGGGGCCTACGGCGAGAAGACGATGTACGGCAAGACCGTCAAAGGTGTGATCCGCTCGACCTTCGTGGTCGACGAGCAGGGCAAGATCGAGCTGGCCCAGTACAACATTCGAGCCACGGGCCACGTGGCCAAACTGCGGCGCGACCTGTCGGTCTGAGCTAGTTGCGGCTGCCCAGCAAGTCCAATATGAGGGCCTCGGCCGTGGCCGCCTTCTCGAGCACACCCAAGTGCAGGCTCTCGTTGATGCTGTGGGCCTGGGTGTCCGGGTCCTCGACTCCGGTGACCAAGATCTTGGCGTCGGGGAATGCGTCCGCGAACTCCGCGATGAACGGGATCGAGCCGCCCACGCCGGTCTCGACTGCGTCTCGTCCCCAGGCCTCACGGAACGCGTCTCGCGCCGCGTCGTAGACCGGTCCGCTGGCGTCGATCACATACGGCTCGCCGACATCGCCGGGTGTCACCGTGACTCGTGCTCCCCACGGCGCGTGCTGCTTGAGGTGGCGGGTCAGCGCGGCGAGGTGCTCGGCAGCGTCGCCACCGGGTGCTACCCGCATGCTGACTTTGGCCCGCACTCGCGGGATCAGGGTGTTCGACGCGTGGGCTACCGGCGTAGCGTCGATCCCGATGACGGTGATCGCGGGCTTGGCCCAAAGTCGTTGTGCCACTGATCCGGATCCAATCTCGCGCACATCGTCGAGCAGGCCGGTGTCCGAGCGGACGCGCTGCGGGGTGTAGTCGACGTCGGCGGCCGTGGTTTCGTGCAGGCCGGCGACCGCGACATTGCCGTCATCGTCGTGCAGGCTCGCCAGTAGCCGAACCAGAACCGAGAGCGCGTCGGGCACCACGCCGCCCCACATCCCCGAATGCAGGCCGTGGTCGAGGGTCGCGACCTCGACCACACAGTCGGCGAGCCCGCGCAGCGACACCGTCAGCGACGGGGTTTCGGTGCTCCAATTGTCGGAGTCGGCGATGATGATGACGTCGGCGGCGAGCAGCTCGCGGTGCACCGCCAGCAACCGCGCCAGCGACGGCGAGCCGGATTCCTCCTCCCCCTCGACGAAGACCGTCACCCCGACCGGGGGTTTGCCGCCATGTGCCCGGAATGCCGCCAAATGCGTTGCAATACCTGCTTTGTCATCAGCGGTACCGCGTCCGTAGAGTCGTCCGGCGCGCTCGGTCGGCTCGAACGGCGGGGTCAGCCACTGCGTGGGGTCCCCTTCCGGTTGCACGTCGTGGTGGGCGTACAGCAGTACCGTCGGCGCTCCCGGCGGCGCGGGGTATCGGGCGATGACCGCCGGCGCACCACCTTCGGCGACAACCCGCACATCGCCGAAGCCAGCCTGCGACAGCAGCGCCGAGACTTTTTCGGCGCTGCGCTGCACCTCCGATCGACGGGCCGGGTCTGCCCACACCGACTCGATGCGCACCAGATCCTCGAGATCGGCCCGCACCGAGGGCAACACGTCGAGCACTCGCTGAACAAGTTCAGTCATTGGGCTAGGTTAATCCGTCACCCCGTGACCGCGAGCAGTCGCAAATAGCTCCCGACACGCCGACGCACGGGACAGTTAGTGTCTGCTCGCGGAGAAAAGGTCAGCGCTCTTCGAGCACTGCGACGGCGGCCGCGACATCAGCCTCGTGGGTCATCGACAGATGAATGGTCACCTCTTTGAGGTGTTCGCCGATGGCACCGGACAACCGGACCCGCGGCCGTCCCCACATATCGGTGACCACCTCGATATCGCGGTGGATGCCCTCGGGCAACACCGGCCGCTTCGAGAACCGCGAACCCGACCACGCCTTGATCACCGCCTCCTTGGCCGCCCACCTCGCCGCCAGATGGCGCGCCGCTGACGAACTCTTATCGGCAGCGTCGCGCCGCTCACCCGGGGTGA
>JAGQTR010000462.1 GCA_020438915.1 Mycobacterium sp. | reverse complement strand
CCGCGAGGCCGACTTCGCCAAGATCATCCCGTCGATTCAAGGCGGAACATTCAACGTCGGAATGTCGTCGTTCACCGACAGCAAGGAACGCGAGCAGCAGGTCGACTTTGTCACCTACTTCTCGGCCGGCACCCTGTGGGCTCAGCCGGCGGGCGGCGACATCGATCCGGAGAACGCCTGTGGCAAGAGGGTCGCCGTGCAGTCCACGACGGTCCAGGAAACCGAAGAGTTGCCCGCGCGGAGCAAGAAATGCACCGACGAAGGCCAGCCGGCGATCCAGATCATTCCGTTCGACAGCCAGGACGCGGCCACCAACGCCGTCGTGCTCGGCCAGGCGGATGCAATGTCGGCGGATTCACCGGTGACGCTCTATGCGATCAAGCAGACCAACGGGAAGCTCGAACAAGCCGGTGAGGTGTTCGATTCCGCGCCCTACGGCTGGCCGGTGCAGAAGGGGTCACCGCTGGCCCAATCGCTGCTGCAGGCGCTCGAGCACCTGATCGAGACCGGTAAGTACAAAGAGATCGCTTCCAACTGGGGTCTTGAGGAGGGGATGATCGACAAGCCGGTGATCAACGGTGCGGTCTCCTGACCAGCGGGAGACCATGCCATGACGGATACCGACGCCTCGCCGAAGACCATTCACGCGGTCCCGCTCCGCCATCCCTGGCGGTGGGTGGCGGCGGCCGTCATCATCGTTCTGGTCGTGCTGTTCGTGTACGGGGCGGCCACCAATCCGGCGTACGGCTGGTCGACCTACCGCGAATATCTCTTCAACGAGCGCGTGCTCCTCGGCGTTTTCAACACCCTGCAGCTGACCGTCTACTCGATGGTGATCGGCGTCGCATTGGGCGTCGCCCTCACCATCATGCGCTTGTCGTCCAACCCGGTGATGAGTGCGGTGTCGTGGGTGTTCCTGTGGATCTTCCGAGGCACCCCGGTGTACGTACAGTTGGCTTTCTGGGGACTGTTTCCCACCATCTACCGCAATCTGCAACTCGGCGTACCGTTCGGCCCGTCGTTGCTGGAAATCGACCTGCAGGCGTTTTCCTACCCCTTCATTCTCGCGGTGGTGGGCCTGGCCCTCAACGAAGCCGCCTACATGGCCGAGATCATCCGGGCCGGCATCACCTCGGTTCCAGAGGGGCAGATGGAAGCCTCGACCGCGCTGGGGATGTCGTGGGGGATGGCGATGCGGCGCACCGTGCTACCCCAGGCAATGCGTGTCATCATCCCACCCACCGGCAACGAGTTGATCAGCCTGCTCAAGACCACGTCGCTGGTCACGGCCGTGCCGTACGCGTTCGATTTGTACAGCATCTCGACCCGTGAGATCGCCGCGCGCATCTTCGAGCCGGTGCCGCTGCTGCTGGTAGCGGCCACCTGGTACCTCGCTGTCACCAGCGTCCTGATGGTGGGCCAGTTCTACTTGGAGCGGCACTTCTCGCGCGGCGTGTCTCGGACGCTGACCACCAAACAGCTTGATGCGCTGGCCAAAGCTCAGCAGCCACCGGCAGGGTGAGAGGAAGCCCATGACCGCAGCAGCAACAACCGCGAGACCGATGGTGAAGGCGGAATCTGTCTGCAAGAATTTCGGAGCCCTCAAGGTGCTCAAAGGCATCACGTTGGAGGTTCAGCAGGGCGAGGTACTGGTACTGGTCGGGCCGTCCGGCTCCGGCAAG
>JAGQTR010000461.1 GCA_020438915.1 Mycobacterium sp. | reverse complement strand
AGGAGGTCGCGGATCTCGGTCAGCAACGTCAGCTCGGTCTCGGAGGACTCCACCTTCGCGTCACGCTCCTTGAGCTTCTTGAAGGGCACGACGATCACGAAGTAGATCACCGCGGCCACGATCAGGAAGTTGATGCCGGCAGACAGCACCGCGTTGAGATCGACGTACTGGTCGCCGCCAAGGGCAATTCGCAGAATGCCGTATTCGGTGTCGGGTCCCGCGCCGATCCGGTCGATGAGCGGCTGAATGACATTCTTGGTGAACGCCGTGACCAGACCGGTAAATGCCGCTCCGATCACCACCGCGACGGCGAGATCGATCACGTTGCCCCGAGATATGAAGTCCTTGAACCCCTTCAGCATTGGGTCGCGTCCTTTCGTGTGGCTGATAAAAGTCCACAAGACCGTAGCGTCCCTGCGGCGGGCACCTCGTAGGCGCGTACGCGGAACGGGCCGATACCGTACGGGCGATCTTTGCCACACGAGCTGAGGCGACAGCTGTCACCGAGTGCCTCGAGGTTGACCGCGACGCGGGCGACGAGCCCGGTATTCTCAGGTCACTCACAGGAAATTAGTCCTAGCGGTGGGGGTCGGCCGGGTGGCGCCGAAGTGAAATGAATGTAAACAAGTCTCTTTGCTCCATGAGGCTATGCGCGGTCGGGTCGGCCCTGTTAATCTTTGAAGCTGGACAGTCCCTAAATGGGCGCCAAGGCTTGGACCGCTGCACTTGGGCGATCTCGTCATAGAAAGGGGCAGGCCGATGCCCGTCACCCACAAAACCACCACGCGGGGCGTCCTCGGCTTTGGTGTGCTCGCCGCCACTGTGGTCGCCCTGACGTTGGGCGCCGGAACGGCCGGTGCGGACCCCAACGATCCCTCCATGACCGAGGTGGGCGGAAACGGCGTCGTGAACTCGCGGCAGGCCGATTCGGTCGCCGGTTCCAAATATTGCGCAGTCAATCCCGGCACGCTCAGCACAGCCTCGACCAACAGCAGCGATGTCGGAACGCCGACGCAAAAGGCCCAGGAGGCCGGACCCGAGTGGGTCGGTTCGCGTGGCTGGCAGGCGATCGGCATCTCACCCTCGAACCCATGGGGTGGCAACTTCAACCCGCAGAACACCAGGACCGGCCCGCAGTGCAAGAAGGGCAGAGCCAACGGTTTCTGACCTGCAGGTCATTGCGTGTCAACTGGGGTGATCGCGGTATCTGAGTAGCTCGCACCAGGTCATCGGTGGATGCTGGCCCAGATATTCCCAGTTCGCCGGCAGTGAGCCGGGACGAATGGAAGCCCCACCGAACTTCGCTGAATCTAAATTGTTTCTTAGGTAGCCGCTTTGCTCGGCGATGCCGGCTGCGGCCGGTTTTACCCTGGTAGGGTCGGACGCTGGAACGTTTGTACAGCCCACCCGCGCGCGATCTCGATGGAGTGCGCGTCACACAGAGAGCAGGCCGATGGCCCACACTCAGAGACCGACCAAGCCAGGCATCGTGGGCTTTGGTGCGCTTGCGTTCAGCGTGGCAGCCCTGACGTTCGGCGCGGGAATCGCCGGCGCGGACCCCAACGATCCCGGAATGACGAACGTGCGTCCGGACGGAACCGTCAGTTCGCGGCAGGCCGCCGCTACCTCTGGCGCGAGACACTGCGCTGTGAACCCTGGCACCCTCAACACCACATCGACGGTCACCAGCGACATTGGTGTCCCCACTCAGAAGGCCAGCGAAGCCGGCCCCAAATGGGTGGGATCAAACGGCTGGCAGGCTATCGGTTTGTCACCGTCGAACCCCTGGCGCGGCAACTTCAACGACACGGCAAAGACCGGTCCGCAATGCAAGAAGGGCAGAGCCGGCTCGGCGGGCCGTTTCTGACGTAGCTACTTCACAAATTCCGCCCTCGGCCGATTCCACGGCCGGGGGCGGAATTGCGTGCAATCGGGCAGATCCTGGGCTAGTGCAGCGTCAGCGTCACGGCCTGCACGAGGGCTGCGCCGGCGACGTTCTTCGCGGCCGCGGCGGGCAGCGCGACCAATACGATGCGGCCGCCACCGGCTGCGGTTCTCGTGGTGTCCTTCGGCGAGACCAACACCACAACCGCGTCGGTGGCGATCATCCGGGAGCTCTCCTGCGCGTCGGAGGATGCCGGTGCGGCGACGATGTCGACGATGTCGCCGGGCCTCACCAGATCCGCTAGGGCCGCGTCAGCCAAGGGGAGGGCCACGATGCGTGCGTCCGGCCCCGCAGCGGACTCAGCCAACCGCGGACCCAGCACCCGCACATCGGTGAGGACTTCGCCGCGACGCGCCGGGCCGGCCAACGTCGCCCCGATCACCGAACCGACATCGGCACGCGAACCGTCGGGAACATCGGAGGCGGTGTGGGTTTCGAGCCGGACATCATCGACGGTGAGCTCGGTACCCGGAGGCAGGTCGCGGGTGGCGACGACCACGTCGGAGCGGTCCGCGCGAGGATCATCTCGCCAGGCTGCGACGGCGGCCAGAACCACCAGGGCCCCCGCGAGCGCCCGGCGGGCGGCTACTGTTCGTGTCCAGTCCGGGCGGATGAGGCTGGCGAACCGATCCAGCGGCGTCGAGTCGAGCGAATCCCCCATCCGGCCAGGCTAGACAGGCCAGTGGGGGTTGACACAGCGGTTGATTGCGTGGTTGTGGATAACTCAGTTTGACGCCGCGGCCGCGGGGGTGGAAGCGCCTTTCGATGCACTGCTCGATTTATCCGACGAGCTCGACTTCTCCGAGGAGGTCGACTTGTCCGAGGAGTTGGCCGAAGTGGAACCCGACGAAGAATCCGTACTACCTGCCGAGTTATTGGAACCGGCGCTCTTGGCAGAGGTCTTGGCCGCTTCGCGGCTGTCGTTGCGATAGAAGCCGCTGCCCTTGAA
>JAGQTR010000460.1 GCA_020438915.1 Mycobacterium sp. | reverse complement strand
GGAAGTGAGCCCGAGACCCGGCCGGACGACCGCGGCGCTCGGGCTTCGCGCATATCTGGACGAGTCTTAGACCCGACTGTTAGTCAGATCGTCCCGATAACGAAGGTTTTAGGAACGCGACCTATAAACCGAGTTGGGTGGCCGCGTTGTCGTCCCAGGCTTGGTGGATGCGGACGTAGGTGCCGATGGCGACCAGGGAGCGGTGGCGTGTTTGGTGGGCGATGGCGCGGTCGGAGGCTCCCCGCAGGTGGGCGTGGGTGACGAAGCCGGCGCGCAGGCTGTGCGCGCTGTAGGGGGCGGGGTTGACGCCGGCGCGGGCGATGGCGTTCTGGATGAGGGTGTTGATGGATTCCGGGTGCAGGCGGCGGGGGAGTGGGCGGTTGCCCCTGGAAACGGGCCGGAAGACGGGTCCGTCGGTGATGTCGGCGGCCGTGAGCCAGGTGTGTAGAGCGGTGACGGGGGAGCGGCCAGGGTGGGTGCCGTGGGGCACGACGACGAGTTCGGTGTGCTCGCCAGTTTGGTTGGTCTTGGACCGTGCCACGGCGAGGACTAGGCCGTTGGGGTGGTCGCTGACATGAGCGAGGTCGAGCGCGGCCAGTTCGCTACGGCGCAAGGCGGTGACGAACCCGATGAGCAGCAGCGCGCGGTCGCGTAGCCCGGCGAGGTCGGGTTCACAGGGTCGGCCGGGGGCCGTCCAGGTGCGGGTGGCGGGGCAGGCGTCGAGGACGTCGAGTAGCAGGGGTGGCATGAGAGGGGCGGCTTGCTCGGGTGGGGTGGTGTGGGTGCGGCGAATGCCTTCCCAGACAGCGAGGACGCGGGCGTTGGTGGTGGGGTCGGGCAGGTCGTGCACGGCGTGGGCGAATTTGATGGCCGACAGTCGGCGGCTCATTGTTCCCACTTTGACGCCACGGTCGGCCAGGGTGGTGAGGTATCCGGTGATGGCGGCGGGGTCGGCGGGCAGCGATGCGGTGTTGGTGGTGGTGCACCAGGTGGTGAATTCCGCCCAGTCGGAGCGGTAGCCGCGCACGGTGTTGGCGGCGCGGGCCGCGGTGACGTAGCGGGATTCGGCGACGGTCAAGGAGTCGTGTGCGACGACGATGGACGGGTCGGTAAGGCGGTGTGAAAGACCGACCGGGCCGTTGACGTCCGTCATTGTAAGAGCCCTCCGGGCCAATGGCTTTGGTGAGCCTTGGCGATCTTGCGGAGGTTCTTGGCGGTCTGCTTGAGTTCGGTGGACGGGGGGACGTCGTCATCGTGGCTGCCGGGGTTGAGGACCTTGGGAAACAGCTTCCAGTTCCCTTGTTCGGCGTTGGCACCGACGACCAGGGGCAGCACTCGCGGAAGGAGGTCACCGAGGTTCTTGGACTTGACGTCGGCAACGGCGGTTGCCGTTCCGGCGTGGGTTTGGCCGGTGGCGATGATCTGCTTGGCCAGGCGCTCAGCGGCCGACCGCAGGGTGTTACAGGCCGAGCGGCGGCCCTTCGCAGTGGGGGAGTTCAGGCTTTCTTGTGCTTCAAGCATGAGCTGGCCGAAAGCATCGGCGATCTGGGTGGACTCGGGACCGGCGATCATGTCGATCAGATCGAGTCGGTAGGACAATCCGTTGCTGTTGCTGCCATGGCTGGCGTATGCCCATTCGGCGAGTTTGCCGTCGAAGGTGGTGACGATGACCTGGACACCTGCATTAAGCAGCTCGGCCAAAGTGTCCTGGACGAAGGTAAGCCGGTGATCGGAGTCGCTGCCGGGGATGGGGTCGTCCAGGACCACGAGACGTGTCCCCAAGAGTTCGGTGCGGGCCAGGAAGATCGACAGGCCCAGGGCGTTGAGTTGGGAATCGCTGTAGACGCCGAGGGCTTCTCGCGTCACGGGGGTGCTAGTCGGATCAACGCGCAGGTCGGCAACGAGGTTGACGAACAGGGTTCCGCCGGCACGGCGTTTGATGCCGCCGAATCCGACGAGTTCGTCGGGGCGGATGGTGGTCCACCACTTGGTGATGGTGTCGCTCATCTGGGTGAATCTGGTATCTAGGACGGCGCCGGCAGCGGTGCTCAGTGCCTTTTCGGCGGTGTTGAGGCGCCGGATGGCCTGTTGTCGGGTGGCCTCGGTGACGACGTCAGCGACCAGTTCGGCACGGCGGTTCAACAGGTCGGCGACCTCACGAAGACCGCTGAGGGCGGTGCGGGTGCGGGTGGCCGCGTCGACAGCCTCTCGCAGCGCCGCGGCGGCCTCGGTGTAATGGGCGCTGGCCGTCGTGAGGTGCGCCAGCGCGGTGGCGAGGCCCTGATAGCCCTCGTCGAGGGCGCCGACGGGGTGGCGTCCGGCGACGGCGTCGCCGGCGTGTTCGACGTCGTCGCGCACCGCCGTGGCTGCGGCCTTGACGGCTGCGGCGGCCGCCGCGAGGTCACCGGTTCGACCGTGTGCGTCGGTGACGAGGGCAGCCTCGATGCCGAGGTCGCGCAGACCGTCGGTGGCACGGGTCAGTTGTTCGTCGGTCCAGCTAGCCGCGGTGGGCACGGTACGTACCGCGGCCGCCGCGAGCTGGTCGAGGTCGCGGCGGGCATTGGCTAAGGAATCGGTGACCGATCTTGCTGCGTCGATGAGTGATTGGGTACGACGGAGGTGCTCGCGCAACGCGGCGATGCGATCGGGTGTCAAGGCGTCGTCGGTGCCACAGACCGGGCAGTCAACGGGGTGGCTCAGGGTGGCGTACTCGTCGACGGCTAGGACGGCCTCGAACACCGGGGTGTGCTGGGCAACGTGCTGGTCGACGCCGGTGAGCGCGACGCGGTAGGGGGTGAGATCCGGTGGTGTGGGCGACTGATCCGGTAGCGGGCTGGCGGTGAACACCGAGAGCGGAAACGCTTGTTCGCGTTGGTCTTCCATTCCGGCGGCGATGGCGGGAGCGAGTTCGTCGAGATCGGCGATGCGAGCAGGTCCGTCGGGGTCGCCGTGGCGGCCGAGGACCGCGTTGCCGGCGCCCAGAAGGGCGCGGTCGACGGCCGTGGTGGCCGCCTCGGCAGTGATGGGCTTCTTGACCAAGGCGGTGATCGCGTCGTCCATCGAGGCGGCCGGCGTCCCAGCGAGGGTTCCCAGCTGGCGTAGCGCGCTTCCTGGTTGCTCGGCCTCGACGCGTGCGCGGGCGGCGCGCACGCGTTCGCGGAACCGATCGAGGTCGGTGAGCGAGAGCAGGGCTTTGAAGTAGCCGACGCGCTGTTTGGGTTCGGTGGACAGCACATGGCGCAGGGTGTGTTGCAGGAGTACGGGTGCGCGTACCGGTGGGTCGGCCAACGGAAGACCCAGCTGGTCGAGGTTGTCGGCCTCGACGCCATCGACAAGCAGGCGGCTGGCGCATTCCGCGCCTTGGCCGAAGTCGCTAAGTAATTCGCGGCGGACCTCGTGGGTGACGCCAGCGGCGTCGCGCACCGCGGCCTGGACGTAGACATTGGTGTCGGCGGTGGGCAGGTGGGCGT
>JAGQTR010000459.1 GCA_020438915.1 Mycobacterium sp. | reverse complement strand
GATCGGGTTCGAGGGTGTCCAAGACGTTTTCGCCCAGGAACTCGCGGATCACGTCGCTGGAACCGGAAAGCCCGCGCAGCAGGCTGGTGGCATCGCCGCCCCCGCGCAGCGACAACGCCGCCAGCTGCAGCGCCGCAACCCACCCGTCGGTCGATGTGGTCAACGCTTCCACATCGCCGCGCAACAACTCAAGACCACCGACGTCGTTGAGCAGCGCGGTCGCCTCATCGGCGTTGAAACGCAAGTCTGCGGAATCGATTTCGACCAATTCGTCGCGGATCCGCAACTTGCCCACCGGTAGTCCGGCACGAGACCAGCTGGTCACGATCACCTGCAGGTGGTGGCAGCCGTTGTCCAACAGGAATCCGAGCGCGGCAGTGGTTTGGCCGTCGGAGACCCGATGCCAATCGTCGATCACCAACGCGATCCGGTCATCCTTGTCGTGGATCTCATCGATCAGTGAGGTCAGTACGTAGCGGCAGGCATCGTCGCCGTGCTCGTCGAGCACCTGGGCCAACGATTCGGCCAGCGCGGGACGGACTCGCCGAATCGACTCGACCAGATGGGCCAGGAACCACACCTCGTTGTTGTCGTCGTCATCCACGGTCAGCCATGCCACCGCGACGCCGTCGCCGGTGAGTTCTTCTCGCCACTGAGCCGCCAGCGTGCTCTTGCCGAATCCCGAGGGTGCGTGGATGAGGACCAGCCGCCGCCGTCCACCACTACGAAGTGCGGCAGTCAGCCGACCGCGGTCGACCAGCGACCTACTGGGGACTGGGGGCCGGTATTTGGTCGCCGGTGTCGGCGGCGTCTGGAACGTCGGGGTGACTTCGGGCGTGGCCCCGGTATCCCGACGAACCGAACGTGGCACCGGTGAGTGTCGACGCTCCACGGACAGCTCGACGGGCCGTGGCATTTCGTCAACGGTGAGACCGTTGCTGCGCTGAACGGCACGGAGCTCATCGCCGAATGCTGCCGCTGTCGCGGGGCGGTCCGACGGCTTCCGAGCCATCGCGCGTTCGATGACGGCGGCCACGTCGGCCGGCAGTCCCTGCGTCCGCAAGTCCGGTATCGGCTCTGAGGTCACCCTCAGGAACTGGGCTATCACCTGCTCTCCGGAGCGGCGCTCGAACGCGGCATGACCGGTCAGGGCGCAAAACAGTGTGGCACCAAGCGAATACACGTCCGAGGCCGGCGTCGGCGACGCGCCCTCGAGCACTTCGGGTGCGGTGAACGCCGGTGAACCGGTGATCACTCCGGTCGCCGTCTCGAAACCACCGGCGATTCGGGCGATTCCGAAATCGGTCAACTGCGGTTCGCCGTAATCGGAAAGCAGGATATTTCCCGGCTTGACGTCACGATGCAGCGTGCCCGCGGAATGCGCGGCCTCCAGCGCCCCGGCGAGTTTCACTCCGACACTCAGCGTCTCGCGCCAGTCCAGCGGTCCATGCCGACGGATCAGCACCTCCAGCGAATCCTTGCCGTGGTAGGGCATCACGATGAAGGGCCGGCCGCCGGCCAACACCCCCACCTGCAGGATGTTCATGATGTGCGGATGTCCGGAAAGTCGGCCCATGGCGCGCTGCTCGCGGACAAAGCGGTCGAGGTTATCCGGGTCGAGGTCGGTGATCGACACCTTGACGGCAACGGTGCGGTCCAGCATCGGTTGACCGCACCGGTAGACCACGCCGAATCCGCCGCGCCCTATCTCGGCAACGTCGTGAAATCCGGCCTGGAGCAGTTCGGCGGGAATGTCTGGGACCAGATCCCGCCGGGTCGCACTCGGATCCACATCAGCCATCGACGGTCACTATCCTCGGACGGACTGCGGTAGGCCGGCTCGGTATTGCCGAGGTGTCTTGCCGAACCAGCGCCGACAGGAACGGTTGAGTGCACTCTGTTCGGAATAGCCGAGTAGAACTGCGATCTGGCTCAAGTGCAACTCCGGTTCGGCCAGGTACCTCGCGGCTTGATCGCGCCGTTCCCCCTCGATGAGGTCCTGACATCGGACGCCCTCGGCGGCCAGTCGCCGTTGCAGCGTGCGTGGATGCATGGCCAGCTGGTCGGCGATGACCTCGGCGCTGCACTGGCCGACGGGTAACAGTCGACGAGCCAACTCGGTGACCTGATCGGACAGCCGGGCCGAGCTCGGCAGGTAATGCGACTCCAGGTACTTCGTGGCGATCCGTTTGGTTTCCGGGTCGGCGTTATCGATCGGTCGGTCGGCCAACCTGCGCGGCACTTCGAACCCGCACCACGTCTGCCCGAACCGCACCGGGCAACCCAGCATGTCGTCGTAGGCTCCATCGCTGCCCAGTTGTTGGTGCCTGAACGACACAACCTCGGCTCGCGCCTGCGGCCCTCCCAGTAGCCGGATCATCCGCACAGCGTTGGCCATGCTGAGCTCGTATCCCTGCAGCGGATAGGGAACCGCCGGCTCGGCCACGTCGTAGCTGAACGCGACGTTGGAGCTCGCGGTGGGCGATGAAATCGTCAGGGTCAACGCCGGCGAATGAACGTAGAGATAGCGCCCGATCGCCTCCAAGCCACCGAACAGTGTCGCGGCGTTGCGCGCGATCACCGCTATCGGGCCGAGGATGGCCAGGCCCTGCCAGCGCGAGAGGCGAAGTCCGAGATCGGGGCAGTCGAGCTCAACGGAGCTGGCTTCCAGCAGGCGTACGAAGCCTTCCAACGACATGAAGGCGTCCTCCTGGTGTTCGATACCGGGCGGGATCTGAAAGCGCTTCAGGAACGGTTGCGGGTCGGCGCCGAGCTCGCGCATCAGGTCGGCGTATCCCCACAGGTTGGTGGCACGGATGAGGCTGGCCATCTCGATCAACTCTCCTGGCGTCGGGAAATGACAAAAGACTGTCGGAAAATGTCAAGACCCACAACTGTGCTTTCGACCATCCTCCTCTAACAACGTCCTGTAAACAGCGCAGGCCAGCGAGTGCCCTGCAAGCGACACCACCCGGAGGATCCCGACATGACGGTCGAGCACGACTCCCTATTCATTGGCGGTGGCTGGGTCGCGCCGTCCACCTCGTCCCGCATCACGGTGCGCAACGCTGCCACCGAGGAGGTTCTGGGCAGCGTCCCCGCAGCCGATGTGGCCGACGTGGATCGGGCGGTGGCCGCCGCGCGTACCGCGGTCGACAGCTCCGATTGGTCGGCCGCGGCGCCGGCGGACCGGGCAGCAGCGATGACCCGGTTCGCCGACGAGCTGGAAAAGCGCGCCGGTGAGTTGGTGCGCACCGTCAGCCAGCAAAACGGGATGCCGATCGGGCTGAGCGAGGCCTTCGAGGGCAGTTTCGCGATCGGCTTGCTCCGGTACTACGCGGGCCTCGCGGAGACCATGACGGTCGAAGATGTACGGCCTTCACAGCTTGGCCTGGAAACGGTGGTGCGACGATCACCGGCGGGGGTGGTCGCCGCAATCGTGCCGTGGAACTACCCGGTGGTCCTGGCGATGAGCAAGATCGCGCCCGCGCTCGCTGCGGGCTGTGCGGTTGTCGTGAAACCGTCGCCGCC
>JAGQTR010000458.1 GCA_020438915.1 Mycobacterium sp. | reverse complement strand
CCGCTGTTCATCAACACCGGCGACAAGCTGAAGATCGATTCGCGCGACGGCAGCTACCTGGGAAGGGTCAATGCCTGACCAACGTGTGCGGAGCGCGGCGGAGCGACAGGGTGAGTGACCGTAAGGGCGACCGGGGGCGTCACCAGGCCCGTAAACGTGCCGTGGACCTGCTTTTCGAGGCCGAGGCGCGCAACATCACCCCAGCTGAGGTTGCCGACTCGCGAAACACGTTGGCGTTGAATCAGACCGAGGACATGTCGCCACTGAACCCGTACACCGTGACGGTCGCGCGTGGGGTGACGGAGCACTCGGCGCACCTCGACGATCTGATCTCGGCCCACCTCCAAGGCTGGACGCTGGACCGGCTGCCCGCGGTCGACCGCGCAATCCTGCGTGTCGCGGTGTGGGAACTGCTCCACGGCGAGGACGTGCCGGAACCGGTTGCGGTCGACGAGGCTGTTGAACTGGCCAAGCGGCTGTCCACTGACGACTCCCCGGGGTTCGTCAACGGGGTACTCGGGCAGATCATGCTGGTGACGCCGCAAATCCGGGCGGCGGCGGCCGCGGTACAGGTTGGCGACGACGCCGGCGACGCCACGTAGCCGGCTACGCCGCAGGTCACCTGTAGTCCGGCAGCGCGATCGAATCCGCAGCGGTGAACCAGTGTCTTGCGGCGAACGGGCGGAACGGCCAGCGCTGGACCCACTTCATCACCGACGCGTTGATCGCGATGTCCCACCCTTTCATCGGTGCGAATCGCTCGACGGTGTTGGGCAGGTCCTGGCACCGGTCGACGTAGGGCCGCATGACCGTCTCGTACGCCGACAGCGCGGACCGTACGCGGTCGGCGTCGAGCGCGTCGGCAGCTCCCAGTTCGCCGGCCAGAACGTAGGCGCCGACCAGCGCAAGGCTGGTGCCCATCCCGCTGAGCGGTGACGCGCAGTAGCCGGCATCGCCCACCAGGGCCACCCTCCCGGCCGACCATGCAGGCATGTGTACCTGGCAGAAGGCGTCGAAGTAGAAGTCGTCAGCCTGTTGCGCGGCCCCCAGCAGCGCGTCGCACTGCCACCCGGCGCCGGCGAATCGCTCGACGAGGATCTGACGCTGTTCGTCGGTGTCGCGGCGGTCGTAGGTCAGCGGCGGTGACTGGAACGCCAGGCTCGCCTTGGCGATCAACGGGTCATGTGATGGGCGCATCGAGGCGTTCAGGCCGCCGGGCGCCTGATAGAGCAGATACCAACCGCCCAATCCGACGGTGTCGGGCGCGGAGAACCAGGCGTTGTAACCGCCGATCGGGGTGACGTACTGTTCTTCGGGGCCGAACACCAGTCGCCGCACCGCCGAATGCGGTCCGTCTGCGCCGACGACCACGTCGGCGATGAGCTGGGAACCGTCGCTGAGGGTCACCGCCACCGCGTCGTCGCGATGCTCGACTGCGGTGATCGCCGACTCGAACCGGTACTCGACGTCGTCGCGGGTCGCGTCGTACAACACACCGACGAGGTCCCCGCGCAGGATCTCGAGTTTGGACACCAACCCGTTACCGTCAAACGCTGTCACCGGCATCTCGGCGCGCCGGGTGCCATCCGATCTCACCCACGCCGCTCCGCGCTGATCGAGGGCCCGCGCGCGCATCAGCTCGAGCAGACCCATCCGCTCGACCACCGCGCCGCCGATACCGCGCAGATCCACGGTCTGGCCACCAGGGCGGATTCCAGGCGCGACCTCGACCACGATCACTCGATAGCCGCTGCGACTCAGCCAGTAGCTGAGGGTGGGACCGGCGATCCCGGCGCCGCTGACGACAACGGTCGGCCGCCCTGGATCGGGTCCAGGCGAGTCCTGCATGGCGAGGAATCTAACGCCCTCGCGTACTGATGTCATGCGCGAGCCGTGGTGCGGCGGAGTGCGTGCTAGGAGCCTGGGTCAGTAAGGCTTTTGCGTGGGTCTAGCGGCGTTGTGGAATATGGTCGGTTCGAATGTGCGCTGAGGGCGGTGACCGTCGGCGTGTCGCCGCCCTGGATGCACACTCGACGTCGTGAACTCACGGTTGCGGCGTTCAGGCCGCTGGAGGCTCAGCTGGCGGTGAGCCCGGCCAGGCCGTGGACTCCGATGTGGCCGTGGAGTTTGCGCAGGTTGTGGCAGGCGGCCAGCAGTAGCCATTCACCGCGGGCCTGCTCGAATCCCCGCAGCAGTAGGTGTTTGGCGTTTTGCAGGGTGGCCATCTGGCCGAAGACGGGTTCGACGATGGCCTTGCGTTGGGCGTAGACCTTGTGGCCGGTCTTGGTGGTGAGCTTGCGGGCCATGCGCTGCTTGGCGGTGGCCGACTCGGGGATCGGGCCACGCGTGGCGACCGGTGGCGGGTCACCGCGACGCGTACGGCCGACGGCGATGAAGAACTCGGTGCCGCACGTGGCAGTGCATTCGGCAGCGCGATCGAGGTTATCGGCCGAGCAGTACCCGGCATCGGCAAGAACCTGAGCGGGCACCTGCCTGGTGTTGGTAGCGACCTGCTCGGTCAACGGGATCAAGTTGGCCACATCGGAGGCGTTGGTGTTCATCTCGGTAGCCACGATCACCTGGTGGTCGGCATCGACGACGGCTTGGGCGTTGTAGCACTGGTGGAATGCCCCATCGCCGGTGAGCATGATCTTGGAGTCGGGGTCGGTGAAGTTACGTTGCGCCTTGGGTTTCGGGGCCGCCTGCTCGGCGGCAGCCGCCCCTTTGGCCGCAGTGGTGTCGTCATCATCGCCGCGTTCGCGGGCTTTGACCTCGGCCTGCTCACGGGCCCGCGCACGGGCTTCTTCTTCCAGGGCGGCCTTGGCTACGCGGATTCTTTCCAGCCGGGTTTCGCGGCGAGCCAACTCTGCGGGCAGCTCATCGCCGCGCCGGTTCTTGCCGAACTTCTTGTCCTCGTCCTTGTCGATGCGTTCTGCCTCGGCCAGCAGCGCTGAGACCTCGCCGGCAAGAACCTTCTCCTTCTCGCTCATCCGCGCGTAACTCATCGCCTTGCGTTTGGAGGCGTTTGCCCGCACCTTGGTGCCATCGAGTGCGACCTGGCCCAGGCTGGCCATGCCGGCGGCTTGGCACAACGCCAACGCTTGGACGAACAGATGCCCCAGGGCTGACAGGTGACGTTTACGGAACCGGGCGATGGCCCGATAATCCGGGGCGCTCCCTGCAGCCAGCCACCGAAACGCGACCACATCGACGCAGGCAGCCTCAACCCTGCGCGACGAGCGAACGCCGGTGGTGTAGCCATACAGCAGAATCCGCACCATCAACCGCGGGTCATACGGTGGCCCACCACGACCCTCGGTATAGGCCGCGGTGATACGCGACAGGTCCAGGTGCTCATCGACCAGGTCGGCGACGAATCGGGCCAGGTGATCGGCCGGTAGCCAGTCATCCAGCGATGGCGGCAACAACAATCCCTGATCCGGGTCGAACATCCGAAACGTCTTGTCCACCGGCAGCTTCGGCACCAAACAATGCGAATCCACCCGCTGCGCGGGATCTACCTCGAACAGACCCCCATCACCGAGATCATCAGACACACCCCATCATCGCCTGTCACCGCCGATCAGCCGAGCACCCCGCCAGGCGTGTTACTGACCCAGGCTCCTAGCCGCCAAAACGGCGCGGCTAGTTGGTTGTTGGTGGTGG
>JAGQTR010000457.1 GCA_020438915.1 Mycobacterium sp. | reverse complement strand
GGTTGGCGAAGTTGTTGACCGCCAGGATGGCGCTCGCCCCACCCTGCGCGGGCTGATAGACGTTGATGTAGTTCTGCAGCGACGTGGGCGTCAGGTGCAGGAACTGCTCGACATCGTCCAGGCTCTCGTTCAGCGCGGTGGTCACACCCGCCAACTTGTCCGATGTGGTGCCCAGCGTCTCGCGGTTCTCCGCAACGAAGGACTGCACCTCGCCGACAACGGCGTTGAGGTCTCGCACAGCACTGGCGACTTCGCCTGGATCGTCGGCGAGCAATCCGGTGACCGAGGCCAGGTTCTGGTTCAGCTGCCGCATCAGGTCCGTACTGTCCTGCAACGCCGACACCAGGGTCGCCAGGTTCTTGATGGTCGAAAAGATATCGGTGCTCTTATCGCCCAGCGCCGAGAACGCCTGCGACAGCTTGATGACGGTATCGCGGATGTTGGCGCCCTGGCCCCGCAGGTTGTCGGCGGTCGTGTTGATCACCGATCCCAACGGACTCACCCCGCCGGGTTCGGTCGGCTGCAGTTGCTCGCTGAGCCGTTGCAACTGTGCTCGCACGTCATCCCATTCCACCGGCACCGCGGTGCGTTCCTCCGGGATCACGGTGTTGTCGGTCATCACCGGCCCGCCGGTGTAGACCGGTGTGAGCTGGATGGCCCGCGAGGTCACCAGCGCCGGCGACAGAATGGCCGCTTTCGCGTCGGCCGGCACGTCGTAGCGGCTGTTGTACCAGAACGAAATCTTCACCCGCTCGGGCTGGGGTTCGATCGACTCGATGGTGCCGACCGGCACCCCGAGGATGCGGACGTCATCACCGACGTAGATACCGTTGCTGTTGTCGAAGTACGCGACCACATTCACGCGGTTGATCTTGTCGGTGGTCCGCAACACCACAACGACACCGGCGACCAACAGCAGCGCCAGCCCAACTGCGACCAGGGTCCGCGGGTTTTTCATGGTGTGCCCTCTCCGGTGACGAGCGGAGGTGTCTCACCCGGCGCAGGAACAAAGACCGGTCTCGGCGACGGCACCGGTGTGGACTCCACCCCGGCCGGAGCCAACGCGGGTGGGCCAGGCGGCGGACCGCCGGGCGGCGGCGCGGGCAGCGGCTCGCGATAGGGGTAACAGCCAGTCGGGCCGGGCAACGCCAACCCGGGCGGCCCACATCCCGGATCACCGGGGTTGCCGGTGATGGCATCGGGAATGGTCATATGGGGTTCCCCACCCTGGCCGGTCCGCGGGTACGGTATCGGCATCGCCGGCGTTCCGGGCTGGCCGACCTGCGGGTCGTTGCGCTCGGACGGCAACAGCACATTCGGGTCCAGACCGAGGTCGGAGAAGGCCACGTCGATGAACGGCTGCAGGAACTGTCCGGGCAGCAGGTTGGCGATGTAGTTCTTGAAGAACGGGCCCGACGAGACCGACTCGCCCAGCGACATGTTGTATTGGTTCAGCAGGGTCAGCGACCTCTGCAGCTGTTCCTTGCGGTTGTCCAGAATCGTCAGCACGCCGTTGAGCTTGTCCAGCGCGGGTTTCATGGTTTCGCGGTTGTCGCCGATGAAACCCTGCAGTTGCTGGCTGAGCGCGGAGATGTTGCCCGAGATCTGATCCAGCGCGGCGCTCTGGTTCTGAAGGTTTGCCAGCAACGCCGCGGTATCGGAGACCAGGCTGACCACCTGGTCGCTGCGCTCGGCCAGCACGGTGGTGGCCTTGTTCGCGTTGCCGAGCAGCTCGCGCAGCTCCGCATCGCGCTTGTTGAGCGTGTCGGAGAACCGCGCCACGCCCTCGACCGCGATCTTCAGCTGCGGTGGCGTGTCGGCGAATGTCGCCGAAAGCACCCGCAGCGAATCCGACAGCTGATCGGTGTTCAGACCGCTGATCGTGGTTGCCAGATCGCCCAGGGCGTCGGGCAGCTGGTAGGGCGAGCGGGTGCGGTCAAGCGGAATGGTGCCGTCCTGTTGGCCCTCGCCGCGCGCGGTGACCTCCAGGATCTTGTTTCCGAGCAACCCCTTGGTCTTGATCGCCGCCTCGGTGCGGTCACCGAGCCGGATGCCCTTGTCGACGGTGAACTTCACCACCACGTGGGGTCCGTCCAGATCGATGGACCTGACCTGGCCGACCTTGAAACCCGAAACCTGAACGGCCGCATCGGTATTCAGCCCACCGGCCTCGGCGAAATAAGCGGTGTATTCACGACCCTGATCGACGAACGGAAGTTCCTGATAGTTCAACGCGCCCACCACGATGGCCGCCGTGGCTCCGAGGCCGACCGCGCCGATGACGAACTGATTGCGCTCACTGAAAGGCTTCATCGCGGTGCGCACCTCCCGGTGGACTGGCCGGCCACCTTGATGTACACGGGTTGTCCACCCTTTCCGTTCATCTTCAAGACGAGGTCGCACAGGTAGAAGCTGAAGAAGTCGCCGTAGATGCCCTGCCGCGACAATGCCTGATAGGCATCGGGCAGCGTGTTGATGAGGTTGTCGAAGTACTCATGGTCGGCCACCACGATCCCGGCCGACCGGTCGGTCTCCTGAATCACCTTCTGCAGCGGCGGACGGGCCTCGACCAGCAGATCGGTGATGGTTCCCGCGGCGGCATTGGTGTAGGCCAAGCCGTTGCTGATGTCCTCGCCGCGCGATTCCAGCCCCTCCACGAGCTCCGAGAGCGCCTCGACTGCCTTGGCGAACTGATCGCTCTGATCGCCCAGCGATCCGAGCACGGTGTTCAAGTTGACGATCACCGAGCCGATCAACTGGTCGCGGTCAGCCAGCGTGCTGGTCAGCGCCGCCGTCTGGGCCAGGAACGAGTTGATCGTGCCGCCCTGGCCCTGCAGGGCGGTGATGAGTTGCCCGGACAGCGCGTTGACCTGTTCGGGATCCAGCGCCTGGAACAGTGGGCGGAACCCACCGATCAGCGCGTCCAGATCCAGGGCCGGCGTGGTGCGCGACAGCGGAATGGTGTCCCCCGGGTTGAGCCGCTGGGTCGCACCGACTCCTTCCTCCAGTGCCAGATACCGGCCACCGATCAGGTCGTCATAGCGAATCACTGCCCGGCTGCCCTCGGTGAGGACCACCGAATCGTCGGCGTCGAACTCGACCAGCGCGGTGGTGTCGGGCTGGATCTCGACACTCTTGACCTTGCCGACCTCGACACCGGCGATCCGGACGAAATCGTTGGTCTCCAGCCCGGTCACGTTGATGAACGCGGCCGAATAGTCATGGCTCTTCTCACCGAAGCGCATCTGCCCGAAGACCGCGAACAGGCCGAACACACCGAGCAGGCACACGCCCAGGAACGCCGCGAGGCGCACTGCGTCTGCTCGGATGTTCATCGGTTACCTCTCATGTTGTCGGGTCTGTCCGGGTCATGGCACTGGGTAGAACGGAGGCAACGGTGCGGGCTGTCCCGGTATTGCCGGTACGGGCGGTGGGACAGGCTGCCAGGGAATCGCCGTCGGCTGCATCGTCGCAGGATTCGGAACCACAAACGGCTCACTACCTGGCGTCGGCCCCGGATCGCGCGGCGCGCCCGGTGGGGGCGCCGGGGGCAGACCCGGCCACAGCGGGGTGCCGTCCGGCGCATACAGCTGCGCACCGTAGGCCGGGGCGCCCGGGTAAGGGATCGGCCCGATTGCCGGCCCACCGAACAGGTTGCGGACGCTCGGCGGTTCCGGATAGCCGCGGGTTGCCGGGAAGTAGTTGGCGTACATCGGGAAGGCGATGCCCGGGTTGGGGCGCCAGTCCACACCCGTGCCGAAGCCGGTGTTGGTGACCAGCTGACGCACCGGCCAGTTCTTCGAGACGTCGGGCAGTGAGCCGCAGCCGGGCTTGCCACCCGGGCCACCCTTGGCGCCGACGATCGGAAGGTGCTTCGGGTAGTGGTACGGGTCGTCACCGAACGCGATCCCGGCGTCCAGCACCAGCGAGCGGCCGTTGCCACCAGGGCCGACGTACCCACCTTCATCGATGAGGGTCTTGGCGCCCATCAGCAGGCAGGTGTACTCGGGGCTGTACTTGTTGAGCAGCTGTGTCGTCGGGGCCAACACGTTGACGGCCTTGATCAGGTTGGCCTGGTTGGGCGCCAGCAGGCTGATACCACTGTTGGACAGTCCGATCGTGGACAACAGCAACGAATCGAGCTGGTCGGACTGGTTGACCAGGGTGGTGCTGGTGGTGCTCGCCGCATCCAGGGTCGCCAGGATGTTCTGTGCCGCAGCACTGTATGTCTCGTTGAAGGACGTCAGTGCCCTCAAGTCTTCCCGGAAGGTCTCATAGCGTGGATTCACGGCCAGCAGAACCTGATTGGCGTCGGTGGTGGCCTGTCCGATCCGCTCGCCCTGTCCGCGCAGGCCGTCACCCAACGCTGACAAGGTGCTGTTGAGTTTGGCCACATCGATCTGATCCAGCACGCCGACGAGGTTTTGGAACACCGTGTTGACTTCGGTCGTCACGTTGCGGGACTGCAGTACCTGTCCCGCTTCGAGCCGTTGTGCACTCGGGTTCTCCGGGTAGATGAGATCGACATACTTGGCGCCGAAAACCGTCGTGGCACGGATCTGCGCCTCAACGTTTGCCGGGATGTACTGCAGTTGGTTGGGGTCCATCTCGAGGCGCAACGCGACGGTCGGCTCCTCTTTACCGGTAACCCCGATGTTGGCGACCCGGCCCACCTGCACACCGCGCAGTTTGACCTTGGCGTTGTCCTCCATCACCAAGCCTGCGCGTTCGGAGGTCAGGGTCACCGGCACGGTGGTCTTGAGGGTTCCGGTGAACAATGCGTAGGTCAGCCAGATGGCTGCGGCTAGCACCGTCACCAGAATGAGCGTCCACCAGCCCGGATGCAGACCTTCGTCGTCCATATCTCAACCCGCCAAATTGAAGTTGCCGGATTGTCCGTACACCGCAAGCGAAATCATCACGAGTACGAACGCTGACACGATCAAGGAGGTACGCACCGCGCGCCCCACGGCCTCGCCGACACCGGCCGGCCCGCCACCGGCGGTGTAACCGTAGTAGGTGTGCACCAACATGATCACGATGGCCAGTGCCACGCACTGACCCAACGACCAGAAGAGGTCTATCGGATTCAGGAACGTGCGGAAGTAATGGTCGTAGACGCCCGTCGACTGGCCGTAGAGCACGGTGGTGCCGAATCGGGCGGCCCAGAACGAAGCCAACACGCCGACGCAATACAACGGGATGACCACGATCAGACCGGCGACGACCCGAGTGGAGGCGAGGTAGGCAACGCTTCGGATGCCCATCACCTCCAGCGCGTCGATCTCCTCGTTG
>JAGQTR010000028.1 GCA_020438915.1 Mycobacterium sp. | reverse complement strand
GACGATCGGCGAGTACGACCGGCGCGGCTGGGGAGAGGGAGGTGCCGACCTGCACTGGTACTGCACCGGCGACCCGGCCGCCCACGTCGGCGCCCGGCCTGTCTGGCAGACCTACGCACCCGAGCTCACCGAACTGCTTGGCGAGAAGACCTATGCAGAGCTGGCGGCGATGTGTAAGCGCCGCAGCAGTTTAGGGCTCATCGCCATCCACCCGGCGACCCGGGCCGCCGAACAACAGTGACGTCGCGGCGTCCGGCGAGCGTTGACTTGAGGCACGCCGACGGCTCGAAAGCGTGCTCCTAGCCAACACTCGGCGCTGCCCTCAGCCCTCCAGCTTGTAGCCCAGGCCGCGCACCGTGACCAGGAGTACCGGATTGGCCGGGTCCGCCTCGATCTTGCTACGCAACCTTTTGACGTGCACGTCGAGCGTCTTGGTGTCGCCAACATAGTCGGCACCCCACACCCGGTCGATGAGCTGGCCGCGGGTGAGCACTCGACCGCTGTTGCGCATCAAATATTCCAATAGGTCGAATTCCTTGAGCGGCAGGGTAATCGGCATCCCCTTGACGCTGACCACATGCCGCTCCACATCCATGCGAACCGGCCCGGCCTCCAACACGCCATCGCCGGCTCCACTGCCGTCGGGGTCGGCGCCGCGACGCAGCACCGCCCGAATTCGCGCGATCAACTCCCGCGCGGAGTACGGCTTGGTCACGTAATCATCGGCGCCGAGCTCCAGACCGACCACCTTGTCGATCTCACTATCGCGGGCGGTCACCATGATGACCGGGACGCTCGAGCGTGACCGCAACTGCTTACAGACGTCGGTGCCGCTCATCCCGGGCAGCATCAGATCCAGAAGTACGATGTCAGCGCCCGCGCGGTCGAATTCGGCTAGCGCTGAGGGTCCGTCGGCCACCACGGTCGTCTCGAAACCCTCCTTGCGGAGAAGAAACGCCAGGGGATCGGCCAAGGACTCCTCGTCCTCCACGATCAGCACGCTGGTCATCTGAACACTAGTCCTCTCGGTCTTGGTCGCCAGAGTCGTCTCCGACATCACCGTCGTGGTAGGCCGGAATCGACAAAGTGAACGTCGATCCGGTGCCCGGCTGACTCCACAGCCGGATGGACCCGTTGTGATTGGCGGCGACGTGCTTGGCGATCGCGAGCCCCAGCCCGGTGCCTCCGGTGGCTCGGGAGCGCGCCTGATCGACGCGGAAGAATCGTTCGAAGACCCGCTCCTGATCGGCGACGGCGATGCCGATACCACGGTCGGTGATCGCGATCTCGATGTTCTCACCACGTCGGCGACGACTTATCGACACCGCGGACCCGTTGGGCGAGTATGCGATCGCATTGGACACCAGGTTCGCGATCGCAGTCACCAGCAGCGGCTGATCGCCGAGCACCCGGAAGCCGCTAGGCGCATCGGTGTTGACGGCGATATCGGCGTTGTCGGCTGCCACTTTGTGGCGTGACAGCGCCTCGGCCACCACGCTGTCGACATCGACGGCTTCGAGGTCGGAAAGTCGCTCGGCGCCCTGCAGCCGCGACAACTCGATCAGTTCGCCCACCATGTCGGCCAGTCGATTCGACTCGGTGAGCATCTTCGCTGCGAAGCGGCGAATCGTCTCGGGGTCGTCGCCGGACGCCAGGATCGCCTCGGCAAGCACGCCCATCGCCCCGACCGGTGTCTTGAGCTCGTGGCTGACATTGGCCACGAAGTCACGGCGGGTGGCTTCCATTCGCGCCTGCTCGGACTGGTCGTCCACATAGACCACCGCGAACCGCCGATCGTCCTCGGTCAGCAACCGGACATGCCCCCGCACCGAGAGCCCGGACCTGCCCGACCGGCTGCGTTTGCGCGGCGACAGGTCGACCTCACCGTCCTCCCCGGTGGTCAGCGTTCGCTGGGCGGCAAGCCAGGCGTGATCGTCGAGGAGCCGATCGCGCACCAGACCCAGTTCTTTGGCGCGTTCGTTGGTGTAGACGACGTCACGGAAGGTGTCGACGACCACGATCCCCATCGGAGACTGCGCCACTACGTGCTCAAGCATCTGCGAAACGGTGATGCCCGCCTGCTGGGTGGCACGCCGCTGTCGGCGTTCGCCGAATCGGGGGGCCACTACCACGCCGCACGCCACACCGATCGACGCCGCGAGCAGTGCCACGATCGCTGCGAGCAGCAGCGCCGATACGACACTCACGCGAAAATCGTACGCATAAGGGCGACGTCATCCCAGCAGCGTGCGACCAAACCGGGGCACTTCACAGCGCCAACCACGGAAGTTCGGGTTATCGTCCGCCGTTGTTCACCCATTGTTCGCGGGGTGGGGGGCGTAGCCGCCGTTCGGCCGGTTACTTGGCGCCCTGGGCGGCCACCGCCGCGGCGCCGGCCGCCGCGGCCTCGGGATCGAGGTACTTACCGCCCGGAGTGGTCGGCTTGAGGTCGGAGTCCAGGTCGTAGCGAAGCGGAATACCGGTGGGAATGTTCAGGCCCACCACATCCTGGTCGGACATCCCGTCCAGGTACTTGACCAGCGCACGCAGTGAATTGCCGTGCGCGACGATCAGCACCGTCTTACCGGACTGCAGGTCGGGGACGATCACCTCGGTGAAATAGGGGACGAACCGCTCGACGACGTCCTTGAGGCACTCGGTCAGCGGCCCGCCGGAAATATCGGCATAACGGGGATCGCCGTCCTGACTGAACTCGCTGCCCGGCTCGATCGCCGGCGGTGGGGTGTCATAGCTGCGCCGCCAGGCCATGAACTGCTCGTCGCCGTACTTGGCTTTGGTCTCGGCCTTGTCCAGTCCCTGCAGCGCGCCATAGTGACGTTCGTTGAGCCGCCAGTCACGGTGCACCGGGATCCAGTGCCGGTCCGCCCTGTCCAGCGCCACATTGGCGGTGGTGATGGCGCGTCGTAGCAGCGAGGTGTACAGCACATCGGGAAGGCGGTCCTGAGCCTTGATGAGCTCGCCCGCCCGCACCGCCTCAGACATGCCCTTGTCGGTCAAGTCGACGTCGACCCACCCGGTGAACAGGTTCAGCGCGTTCCACTCGCTCTCGCCGTGGCGGAGCAGAATCAGGGTCGCGGTATCAGCCATACACCGAATTCTCTCACGGCGTGGTGGCCCGCGCCGTTCAGTCCTCGTCGTGATCGTCGATGAGGTGTTCGAACGCCTGCAGGTTCTTCAGCGACTCGCCGCGCGACACCCGCCACTCCCACTCCTTCTGGATGGAGGTGCGAAAACCCAGTTCCAGCAACGTGTTGAAGTCGGTATCAACCGCCTCGAGCACCTGGCCGAGTACGCGATCGATCTCCTCGGCGGTCACCGACGCCAGCGCCATCCGGCCGACGAGGTAGATGTCGCCGGTGTTGTCGAGGGTGTAGGCGACCCCGTAGAGCCTGCGGTTGCGCTTGAGCAGGAACCGGTACACACCCTCGTGGTTCTCGTCGGGCTTGCGACAGACGAATGCCTCGATACGCACCGAGTGTTCGCCGATCGTCAGGATCGTGTTGGTCTTGAGCCGGCGCTCACCGGGGAGTTCGACGACCAACCCGGGCAGACCGCCCCGCGCACCCTTGTGCCGGGAGTACCTCAGATCGTGCTCGTCGAGGGTGCGCTCGATCAGGTCCTGCACACTCACGCGCGCACACCTCGCCGCATCGAGAACCGGCGTCCGCTGCGCCGCGCCGCCGGCGGGCCGTGCTGGCGGGCGCGATGGTCGGCGATGGCATGCCCGTAGCTGCCCAGCAGGGCATCCACGGTGTGTCCCCACGAAAACGTCGCTGCGTGCTCGACGGCCGCGCGCCGTAGGTTCGCCGGACCCCCAAGGAACATGTCGCCGATGGCCTTCGCCCAGTCATCGACGCCATGGCTGTGCACCAGCGCCCCGCTGACCCCGTCGCGAACCGCCACCGGCAATCCGCCGACAGCGGCGGCCACCACCGGCGTCCCACAGGCCTGCGCCTCAACGGCAACCAGACCGAAAGATTCCGAATAGCTCGGTACCGCGACGATGTCGGCGGCCCGGTAGACCCGAACGAGATCGTCGCGCGACTGCGGCGGCAGGAATGTCACGCGTTCGGTGATACCCAGCTCGGCGGCGAGATGAACCAGACCATCGGGGGCTGACAGGCCTGAACCGGACGGACCGCCGGTGATCAGCACCTGGATATCGGGTAGCAGCGCAGCCGCGCGCAGCAGTATATCGGGCGCTTTGAGCGGCTGGATGCGGCCGACGAATGCCACGATCGATGCGTGCGCGTCCAGACCCAGCGCGGCGCGGGCGGCCTGACGATCACCGGGTGTGAAGTGCTGCAGGTCGACGCCCGGATGTACGACATCGATACCGGCGGGGTCGGCCTGATGCAGCGAAACCAGCTGCTGCGCTTCATGTTCGGTGTTGACGATGAGCCTGTCCGCCTCATCGACCACCTGCTGCTCACCGACCGCCCGTAGCGGTGGTTCCGGTGAATCACCTTGGGCCAGCGCGGCGTTCTTCACCGCGGCGAGAGTATGCGCGGTGTGCACCAGCGGTACCGCCCAACGGTCGGCCGCCAGCCATCCGACCTGCCCGGAAAGCCAGTAGTGCGAGTGCACAACGTCGTAGTAGCCGGGTTCGTGGGTGGCCTCGGCGCGCAGCACTCCCGCGGTGAACGCGCACAGCTGGGTGGGTAGGTCGTTCTTGTCCAGCCCCTCGAACGGCCCCGCCACAACATTGCGCACCAGCACCCCGGGCGCCACCCGGACCACCGGTTGATCGGTTGATGAGGTGGCCCTGGTGAAGATCTCCACATCGACGCCGCGACGGGCCAGCTCCAGCGCCGTCTGCAACACGTAGACGTTCATGCCCCCGGCGTCGCCGCTCCCCGGCTGGGCCAGCGGAGAGGTGTGCACCGACAGCACCGCCACCCGCCGTGGCTCGGGCAACCCGGAGGGCAGGCCGCGCGGATCGGTCACTGGACGCACACCGTCATGTTTACACCGCCGCATCGACGGCCCAGCTCACGCACTCGCCGTCGGCGAACTCGACCGGGACGTTTAGGGTTGTGAAGATGACCACTCCCTCAGACGCCCGCCCGGTCGCTGTGGTCACCGGAGCCAGCGCAGGAATCGGCGAAGCAACCGCAAGAACTCTTGCTGCACAAGGGTTCCACGTGATCTGCGTGGCCCGGCGCGAAGCCCCGATCAAAGCTCTGGCCGCCGAGATCGACGGCACCGCCATTGTGACCGACGTCACCGATGCCTCTGCGGTGGCGGCGCTTGCCGGCCGACTGGACCGGGTAGACGTGCTGGTCAACAACGCCGGCGGCGCGCGCGGGCTGGAATCGGTGGCCGACGCCGACATCGAGAACTGGCGCTGGATGTGGGAAGCCAACGTGCTGGGCACGTTGCACGTCACTCGCGCATTGCTGCAGAAGCTGATCAACTCCGGCGACGGGCTGATCATCACGGTCACTTCCGTCGCTGCGATCGAGACCTACGACAACGGATCCGGCTACACCTCCGCCAAGCACGCACAGGGCGTTCTGCATCGCACATTGCGCAGCGAACTTCTCGGAAAGCCGGTGCGACTCACCGAGATAGCACCCGGGATGGTGAAGACCGATTTTTCGGTCCGCCGGTTCGGGGGTGACGTCGAGCGCGCCGAGAAGGTTTACCAGGGCGTGACTCCGCTGGTGGCCGAGGACATCGCCGACGTGATCGGATTCGTCGCCAGCAGGCCGTCACACGTCGACCTCGATTTGATCGTGATCAGGCCACGCGATCAGGTCGGCGGCGCTAGCAGTCCCCGCTTCAACCGGCGCAGCTGACCCAGGTCGATACTTCGCTGGGTCTAGCGGCCGGGACGCCCGCGGGCCGGTTGCGGCGCATCCGTCGGCGTCGCGGGAGCAGAATCGGGAATGTGGTCCGGACCCTGGCGTCCCGACAACGCCGACATCGCGACCCACTCGTCCCAGTCCACTGCCCAGTCCCAAATGTCACCGTCGGCGTAGGACAGCTCGATCCGGGTGCCGGTGACCTCGACGGGGTCGCCGTACAGCGCACTGTCGAAGTATCGCTGCGCATCCTCGGTGGACAGGTTTATGCACCCGTTCGTGACGTTGCTATTGCCCTGCGCCCCGGCGCTGGCCGGGTTCGCGTGGATGAACTCGCCGTTGTTGGAGATCCGCACGGCGAACCGCTCACGGACGTTGGCATAGCCGGCCGCGGGGTTGGTCATGTAGAAGTCTTCGTACTTCTCGGTGACGACGTGAATTCCGCTTCGGGTTACGTTGCGATCCACGTCACCCTCGCCGTAGCTGCACGGCAGGGTCATGATCACGCCCTCATCGGTGACTACCTCGATCTGGTGGGACGGCGCATCGGCTTTGACGACCTGGCGACGGCCGATACTGAAGTCCAGCGTCGAATCGCTGGCACCGTAAGCCCCGGGTCCGAAGGCCACACCGTAGAGCGGGGCGTCGACGTGCACGGTGGTGCCCGCCGGGTAGTAGTCCTTGGTGCGCCAATGCACGCGCGACCCACCGACCTCGTCGGGCAGCCAAGCCCAGCTGCCCTCGACCGGCGGAGTGGTCGTCACCGACAGCGCCTTCTCTACCGCGGGCCGGTCCTCCTCGGCGATCGCAGCGTCGAACTGCATGATGATCGGCGC
>JAGQTR010000456.1 GCA_020438915.1 Mycobacterium sp. | reverse complement strand
CGGTGACGTTGCGGATGAACGCGACGTCGTAACCCTTGGCGGTCAACCAGCGTCGGAGTACGTCGAACGCGACACCGCTGCGCACGTGGCCGATGTGAGGAAGGCCCTGCACGGTTGCGCCGCACAGGTAAATCGAGACGTGGCCGGGCCGAAGTGGCGCGAAATCGCGCACACCGCCAGACAAGGTGTCATAGAGCCGCATGCCAGATGCGGGGCGTTCGGTCACGACGGGCCAGCTTACCGGCCCATTCTCCGCCGATCGTCATTCGCCGACGAGTTCGTGATCACCAGTGCCGTGGCTATGGCAGCCCGGCCCTCCCCCCGCCCGGTCAAACCGAGGCCGTCAGTGGTGGTCGCTGACACTGAGACGGGAGCTTCCAAAAGTTCGGAGAGCAGCTGCTGAGCCTCGGTTCGGCGGGGTGCGATCTTCGGGCGGTTTCCGATCACCTGGACCGCGGCGTTTCCCACGCGCAATCCGGCGCCGGCCAAGAGCGCATATACGTGCCGGAGCATGTCAGCGCCACCGACCCCACGCCATTTGGGCAGGTCGGTTCCGAACACCTCGCCGAGGTCGCCCATGCCGGCCGCCGACAGCAACGCATCACACAGCGCATGCGCGGCAACATCGCCATCTGAATGTCCGGCGCAGCCGTCCTCATCATCGAACCGCAGGCACAGCAGCCAGCACGGACGTCCGGCTTCGATGGGATGTACGTCGGTGCCGAGCCCGACTCTCGGGGTCGACATCAGCGCCGTCAGGACGCGGCGGCCAGTGCCTCGTCAAGGATGGTCGCAGCCTTCTCGTCATCGGTGTTCTCGGCCAGCGCCAGCTCGCCTACCAAGATCTGCCGCGCCTTGGCCAGCATCCGCTTCTCGCCGGCGGACAGCCCGCGCTCCTGGTCCCGACGCCAGAGATCACGCACGACCTCAGCGACCTTGTTCACGTCACCGGAAGCCAGCTTCTCCAGATTGGCTTTGTAGCGACGCGACCAGTTGGTGGGCTCTTCGGTATGCGGGGCACGCAGCACCTGGAAGACCTTGTCCAGGCCCTCCCGTCCAACAACGTCGCGCACGCCGACGTACTCGGCATTATCGGCGGGCACCCGAACGGTGAGATCTCCCTGCGCGACCTTAAGGACGAGATATTCCTTTTGTTCGCCCTTGATCGTCCGGGTTTCGATCGCTTCGATCAATGCAGCACCGTGGTGTGGATAGACAACGGTGTCTCCGACCTTAAAAATCATCAGTTTCGAGCCCCTTTCACCGTTCAATGTTAACACGGGCCATCGGTGGGCGCCGATCAACGGTGCAGGTCAGGGGCACAGTGGCTCAAGACTAGGGGTTGACAGACCGCCGAATCCGTGCAAGCCGGCGGGTAATCTCGCACCGCTTGGCGCTCGCAGTCCGGCCCTGGGCAACATCTGAATACCGGTGTACGCAAGATGCATCGCCCCTGCGCTACCGCCTGCACCCGTCAGCTACTACTCTGCATAGTCGAACCGCCGGAAACCGCTGTGGACCGGCGCGCCAAGTCGCCCAGTCGGCCGAGCAGGAGGCCCCAGTGAACCCCTTCCAACGGCGTACTCGCGGATACGGTCGCTTTGTCCCCGCCGCAATAGCGGCAAGTGGGTTGGCCGTGACCGTCGTGCTGAGTGGCTGCAGCGCCGGTCAGGTCGCCCAGACCGCTACTCAGGAACCGGCTGTCAACGGCACCAGCGGTCGGGCGGGCGAGATCACGCTGCGCAACATCCACCTGCGCGCCACCCAGACAACCGATTACGTGCAGCCGGGCCGAGACGTGGAGTTGATCTTCGTCGCCGCCAACGACTCCCCCACTGTCGACGACAAACTCGTCTCGATCACCTCCGATGTCGGCAGCGTGACGGTGACGGGGGACACCGACCTGCCCGCCACCGGCGTGTTGGTTGTCGGCACTCCCGACGGCCAGCCCACACCGCTGGAGAACGTCGAGGTGGCGGAAACCGCCGAGGCCAACGTGGAACTGTCCAAACCCATCACCAACGGCCTCACCTACGACTTCACCTTCACCTTCGAGAAGGCCGGCAACACCACCGTCAGCGTGCCGATATCGGCCGGTGAGACGCCTCGGCGGGACACTCCGGCGGAAGCCGGGGATTCGGCCGGTCACTCCGGCGGCGGCCACTGAGGGCCGACCGCGCTGCGTTGAGCCTGATCTGGTCAAGACACGGCCGCTAATCCGGAGGTTCTGTCGGTCCCCCCGGTTACGGTCACCGGTGTGGCCCTGGCTGGTTCGAAAACACGTTCGCAGTACCGGTGCTCGGAATGCCGGCATGTCGCGGCCAAATGGGTTGGCCGCTGCCCTGACTGCGGCACCTGGGGCACCGTAGATGAAGTCGCCCTGACCGCGGTCGGCGCATCGGCAACCCGGCGGGCGGTCGTACCGACTTCTCCTGCGGTGCCGATCAGTTCGATCGATCCCGGAGTCACCCGCCATTTCCATACCGGCGTGAGCGAACTGGATCGGGTGCTCGGCGGAGGATTGGTGCCCGGATCGGTGACGTTGATGGCAGGTGAGCCCGGTGTCGGCAAGTCGACACTGCTGCTCGAGGTTGCCCACCGCTGGGCCCAGACCGGTCGCAGGGCGCTCTATCTGTCCGGGGAAGAGTCGGCGGGTCAGGTCCGGCTGCGGGCCGAACGCACCGGTTGCACCCACGACGAGGTGTACCTGGCCGCCGA
>JAGQTR010000455.1 GCA_020438915.1 Mycobacterium sp. | reverse complement strand
ACCGAGACCGAGACCGAGACCGACAGCGATACTGACACCGACAGTCAGGACGCCGACACCGACAGCGAGGACGCCGACGCCGCGCCGGAAACCGAACGCTCAGGCGACGGCGCGTTCGAGTCGGCGGCGCCGTCCGAGCAGACGCAGTCATCACCGAGGGATCGCGTTGACGGCGCGGACAGCGAATCGGCGACATCAGGCAGCGAATCGGAGTCGTCGACCGCGTAACGCGCTGGGAACGCCGACAGCCCCACATCTAAACTGCACAGATGGGGCGTGGTACGGATCCGGACAATCTCGTCAGCGCAGGCCTACTGAAGATCGAAGACTGCCTGGACGCCAGCGGCAATATCGCATTACCTCCCGGCGTCAACCTGATCTCACTGATCGATCGAAACATCGCCAACGTTCCAGACTCGACCGCATACCGCTATCTGGACTTCACCGGGTCAGCGGGTGGTCGCGCCATGGAGATGACCTGGAACGAATTGGGCATCCGGATGCGGGCCATCGGCACGCATGTCCAACGCTTGGCGTCGCCAGGGGACCGGGTTGCGATTATGGCGCCTCAGGGACTCGACTACGTCGCAGGCTTCTTCGCCGCAATCAAAGCCGGAACCATCGCGGTACCCTTGTTCGCTCCGGAATTGCCGGGACACGCTGAACGCCTCGACACCGCACTTCGGGACGCGCGACCGACCGTCGTGCTGACCACAGCCCCTGCGCGGGAGGGTGTCCGGGACTTCCTGGCAAGCAGACTGCCGGGGCTGAGCCGACTCGATGTCGTCGTGATCGATGACATCCCGGATTCGGCGGCGAATGGGTTTCTGGAAGCCGCTATCGAGGTCGACGACGTGTCCCATCTGCAGTACACCGGTGGCGCGACGGGCCCCCCGAGGGGTGTGGAGATCACCCACCGCGCGGTGGGCACCAACCTGCTGCAGATGATCCTGTCGATCGACCTGCTCGATCGAAACAATCACGGCGTCAGCTGGTTACCGCTCTACCACGACATGGGTCTGTCGATGATCGGGTTTCCCGCCGTCTACGGTGGTCATTCCACCCTGATGTCACCTGCGGCGTTCGTTCGTAGACCGCTGCGCTGGATCGAGGCTCTTTCGGCAGGATCGAAGATCGGTCGCGTGGTGACCGCAGCGCCGAATTTCGCCTACAACTGGACCGCGCAGCGCGGAGTCCCCTCCGCCGGATCCGAGATCGACCTGAAGAACGTGGTGATGATCATCGGCTCGGAGCCGGTCAGCTTCGACTCGATCAGAACATTCAGCGACGCGTTCGCGCCATTCGGCCTGCCCCGCAACGCGTTCAAACCGTCCTATGGTCTCGCCGAGGCCACGCTGTTCGTCTCGACCATCCCGGCCGCAGCGGAGGCGCAGGTCGAGTACTTCGATAGGCAGCGCCTTGCCGAAGGGCACGCCGTCCGCGTGCCCCCCGATGACCAGCATGCAACAGCCCATGTGCCGTGCGGTCACATAGCCCGTAGCCAGCGATGTGTGATCGTGGAACCCGAGAGTGCAGCGGAGCTACCCGATGGTCAAATCGGAGAAATCTGGTTGCAGGGCGACAATATCGGCCGAGGCTACTGGGGCAGACCAGAGGACACCCAGCACACCTTCGGAGCTCGAATACGCTCAATCCTGCCCACTGGTAGCCACGCCACCGGTGGGCTTGACCGAACATGGCTGCGCACAGGAGATCTGGGCTTCTACCTCGGCGGTCAACTGTTCGTCACCGGCCGTATCGCCGACCTCGTCACCGTGGGTGCTACCAACCACTATCCCCAGGAGATCGAGTCCACAGCCGCGGGCGCATCGCCGATCATTCGACGCGGTTACGCCACCGCCTTCACCATCGGCGAAGACGACGGCAAGAGTGTCGTGGTCGTAGCCGAGCGCGCCGCAGGCACCGCACGCATCGACTCGGCGTCGGCGATCGACGCGATTAAGAACGCCGTGCTCAAACATCACGGGGTACCGGTCGCCGACGTGCGCATCGTGCCTGCCGGCTCTATCCCGCGAACCACCAGCGGCAAGCTGGCTCGACGCGCTTGCCGGGCTGCCTACCTCGACGGCGGGTTCGAACGATCGCCGCAGAACCGGAAGCATTAACCAATTGCGCGACTGTGACTGTGACCACCCTTATCGACGCACGACAGCAGTTTATTACGCCCCGGTCTCGAAGCATGAACAATGCGGCGATCATTACCGCCGGGCGTTCGCGCGATCGGTCAGGACATGGTCAGGTGGGAAGTGATGCCTTTCCTCTGCGATCCTCCGCGCCGCGTCGCGCTCGTAGTCGCCGCGTGCTCCGCTCTCTTCGTCGCCACGGTGCCCTCGGCTTCTTCGGCTCCTGCCTTCGACGATCAGGGCTATGTGGACTCCACGGCACGATGCACCAGCCCGGGTACCGCGGTGGTTTTCGGTAGCACCGCAATCTCGCGCGTAGCGATCTGCCGCAGCCCAGACGGGGACTACCAGTACCGAGGCGTGCGGGTGCGCGACGGCGCAAAGCTCATCGCGCCGGCTTCGCGCTCCTCGGATGGCGCATTCACCGCGACCAACGACGGGATCGAATACATGGTGACGCCGAGCGCGCTAGTCATCAGCGTGGGATCCAAAGTGCTCCGCGACGAGAAGATGCTGGACTTTCATCGACCGGGTGTGACCACCGCGCCTACCGCAACCACCACCAAACCTAAACCGACATCGACTACGCCGCTGCCGCCGCCGCTGCCGGCGGAGGTGGGTGGCAGCTAGAGGCGCCATAGACTTCGGGTCGGTTTGCCAATTCCGCCTAGTGCAGTTCGCTGACGCATCCGTCAGCAAATACTCCCAAGTTTGGGAATCCTGCCCTGCTGGCTAGACATGTGGATTCATTCTCCGATACGTTTTCTCCCGGTCGGGTTCAGCACAGCAACCTGGAGGAGTCCTCATGCCTACAACTGCACGTCCCTACGTCACCGCGGGCGTCGCATTGGTTGGGGCCAGCGTCATATCCGCATCTGCGGTCGTCGCACCCGGGCCTGAATCGCGCCAGATGCGCCTTGACGTAGACCTGGTGGCGGCCGTTGAGAGCTGCGCCAAGGCAGAGTCGACCCCGCTGTGCAGTGGGGTGCCGGGTGCGCAATCGGCGACACCGTTCACGCCCGACGCCGATAGCACCAACATGTTCAATATTCCAGCGAATCTCTTTATCGCCCTAGCAAATACACCATTCAATTTGTTTACCGCATTGGGCGACGGCAACGTCCAGTTGGGCTCCGAACCAGATGGGGGCGCCAGCTTCCAGCCCACCTACGAGGGCATCACATTGGCCCAGCCTGCGGGTAACGTGGTAGGGCTGGGCGCAGATCTGAAGTACGGCGGCAGCTGGTGGGTGTACAGCCCCACAAATATTCTCGGCACCGACACCGCCGATGTGCCCAGGTACCAGGCGCTGACGAATGTCCTCGTCCCATTCCCGGCTCTGTCGGTGCCGCTAGGAAACATACTGGCTGCGGTCGCCGCATCTCAATTACCGATGAATTCTGGTTGCACCGGAACCGGACCGGGTGCTTGCGATGACCCCAACGCCATTCTCAGCAAAATGTTTGATCTTCGTCACATCAATGCACTGTTCTCCCCGCAGGGGTACACCTTCCCGACGGTCAAGGAAGGTGTCTCCTGCAGCGAAGACGGGCAGTGCTACGTAAAGGACCCTGACGGAAATGAACTTCCGTGGTCCGGTCAGAACGTGAAACTGGACCCGTCGACACCCTTCACCAGTTCTTACGACAGCTTGACCGAGACGCCGGACTTCTCGTCGATCCGACCTGTCACGCCCGAGTTCGCGACGGCCAGCGTCACCAGCCTCGGCAACGGATTGAATACCGCCTACAACCCGTTCGTGTTGGGAACCCAGTGCGGGATCTGCGCGCCCTTGGTGCCCAACCCCGACGACGAGCCCGTGCCCGGTCCGGTCTTCGAGGATCCCGACACCACGGCCACGGCCGAACCACTCGCAGCTTCTGAGCAGGTTGAGCTCAGCGAGTCAGACGATCTCACCGAGACACTCAGCGAGTCGGCTGTTACCGCCGCCGGAGACGACGACGACCCGCAACCTGGTACGAAGGGCCCCAAGCACCGCAAGCCGAGCGCCGCAAGCATCACGATGAGGCAGGTGCAGGACAAGATCACCACGGGCATCTCCAGACTCAGCGACAGCTTCATGAACCCCGGCTCGAAGAGCAGCGAGTCGGCCGATTCGTCGTCCTCGAGCAACGACGCCGCGTCGGACTCGAATACGGTTTCGGCTAAAGATGATTCAGAGTCCGGGTCGGGCAGCGACAACTGAGGGACGTGCTGTTATCAGAGGTACGGGTCGGCCCAGGCGCTGATGATGCGGGCAGCCCGGGCCGCCTGATTTCTCCCGGTCAGTAGATGGTCGGCGCCCTCGAGGGAGACGAAGCTGCGGGGGTGTCTGGCCGCGCGGAAGATCTCGCTGGCGTTCGCGATACCGACGGTGTTGTCGGTCGGTGAGTGCATGATGAGCAGCGCCCGGCGCAGCGTTTCTATCCGCTCCCGCAGGTCCGCCTCGCGGACATCCTCAAGAAAGTGGCGTCTGAGCGTCAGGGCCTTGCCGCCGATCAGGAATGTCGCCTCGCCCTCCTCCTCGATCCGATGCACGAGCGCGTCGTAGATTTGCTCGACGTGGGCCGGTTCGAAGGGGGCGCCGATGCTCACCACCGCGGCAACGTCGGGACAGTCGTGCGCGGCCGCGATCACCGCCGCGCCACCGAAGGAGTGCCCGACGAGCAGCCGCACATCACGACCTGAATCGTTCATGTATCGCACCGCGCGAGCGGTGTCTGCAACCTTGTGGGAGAAAGAACCGTCGCCCCAGTCACCGGCGGAGTCACCCAGGCCCAGGTTATCGAACCGGAGCATGCCGATGCCCTCGCTGGCCAGTTGTTTACAGATGCGGCTGGCGGCCGGGCTGTCTTTGCCGAGAGTGAACCCGTGGGCGAAGACACCCCATCCCCTCTCATCGCCGTCGGGCGGGTCGATCAGACCGGCCAGCGTCGGACCACTGCTGCTGGGGAAGGTGAAGCGCTCTGCCACGCGGATCATCCTCTCAGCCGTCGGCCGGTTTGATGTCGGCATCTGCGCGGATGCCCACGCGCCGCTATGACGACCCGCGGCGAGCCAGCAGGAAGGCTGCGCCGTTCGCTTCCCGGGCCGCGATCACGTCCAGGCCGCCGAAGGCCCTTTGCAATTCGCCTGTCCTGGCCCGAAACGGTCCGGGAGCGGCCCCGACTTCGCTGAGCACGCTGATCGCTAGGAGGCCGCCTTGTGCAAGCCGCTCGACGACAGACCGGTTCAAACGTTCATCGCGAAACTTGTTGCAGACCAGCACATCTACCCGTGGCCCTGCAGGCAAGCCGTAGTCGAGGTCTACTACCTCGAAGCGGCAGCGGGACGCCACCCCGGCACCGTCGGCCAGCGCTCGAGCCTGCTTGACCGCCACCGGGGACACATCACACCCCAGGACGTTCAATCCACGTTCTGCCAGCCACACTGCGACTCCGCCGCGGCCGGATGCCAGCTCAAGGGCGTTACCGGCGGTCGGAAAAATGTCGGCGAACGGCCGAAAGACCGCGGGGAGACCGACCTCCGCCTCCGGCACTACGTCGTGGTCGCCGTACCGCCGATCCCAGCGAATCCGGTCTTGGTAGGACACGAGCCCAGAGTATGGGTTCACGCACCGAAGATGCTGCAAAGCAGGTACCGAAGCAGAACACGTGATTCACACTGGTGACTCGGGTGAGAGTAAAGTCTGCCCGCGCCCCCACGTGAAATGGATACTTTGTCTACTCAACAGTTTTCGCCCGGCTCGAATGTGCGCGAGGCCGGCGATCCCAGCACATCGGTGATGGCGGCACTACGCTCACCGATACGACTCAAAACCGAGGTGCTCGCCGGCCTGGTGGTGGCGCTGGCATTGATTCCGGAAGCGATCTCGTTCTCGATCATCGCCGGAGTCGATCCCCGAGTCGGACTATTCGCCTCGTTCACCATGGCGGTGACGATCGCGATCGTCGGTGGACGTCCGGCG
>JAGQTR010000454.1 GCA_020438915.1 Mycobacterium sp. | reverse complement strand
GCGACGATCGCGACGACGCCGACCACCCATGGCCACCGCGGAGGAACCGGCAGCTCACCGGCTTCCGGTGCTGCTGGGTTGTAGCTGTCGTAGTCGAAGAGCGACGCGTCGGCGGGCAAGTAGGGGCTGCTGACGAACTGCTCGGATTCCGGCGCCGAATACGCCTGTGAGTAATGGTCGGTGTCGTTCGGGTCTGAGCCGGCGTGTGGACCGGCACTGCCCCCGGGCGCAGCCCCGCGGGTGGGCTCATCCGCGGAAGGCTGGCCACCGGGCTCCGCACCTGGGAGATCCGCTCCACCAGAGTCCCGTCCCGGGGGATTCTGCCCGCTCATCTACGTCTATTCCTTCTCGACTGCTTCTCCGACGGCGGTGGTGCCGTCAGCGGCCCACGACGCTCGGGCAACACTACCCAACGAAGATCTCAGACCAGGACGCTCGGCGCGAGTTCCGGGCGAACTCATGCCCTGATTGTGACCTTGTCCGTGACGCAGACATCAAGGGCGGGCGCCGGCGACGACTCAGTGCTTCTCGGCTCCCGTGTGGTACTCGAAAACCAAGCCGGCCACGGTTGCCAGGACGAAGCAGACACCGGCGACGATCAGCCACGGAAGCCACATCGCCAAGCCGACGGCAGTGACCGACGCCGACAAGGCAATGAATATCGGCCACCAGCTGTGCGGGCTGTAGAAGCCCAGCTCACCGGCTCCATCGGCGATCTCGGCGTCCTCGTAGTCTTCGGGCCGGGTGTCCAGGCGTCGTGCGACGAACCGGAAGAACGTGCCGGTGATCAACGTCAGACCGGTGGTCAGCACCAGCGCTGTGGTACCGGCCCATTCGATGCCACCCTGGGCGTACATCGCCGTCAGAACGCCGTACACAACGGACGCCAGCGCGAAGAATGCGGTCAGGAACTCGAATAACCGGGCTTCGATGTGCATGTGCTGTCCTACCTGCTCGCCTGTGGGATCTGCGGCGCCTGCTCTCCGCGGCGGGTGTCGAACGGTTCAGTGGTAATCGCCAGTGGCGGCTGGTTGATGGCCTCCAGCGCCTCGGCGTTCGTCTTCCCGGCCGTGCGTTGATCCAGGTAGGCCTTGAAGTCGTTGGGCTCGACCACACGGAGCTCGAAGTTCATCATCGAGTGATACGTGCCGCACATTTCAGTGCATCGGCCCACGAAAGCGCCGGTCTGGTTGATCTCGCTGACCTGGAAGACGTTGTCGGAGTTGTTCTGCACCGGGTTGGGTAGCACGTCCCGCTTGAACAGGAATTCGGGCACCCAAAAACCATGGACCACGTCCGCGGCCGCCAACTGGAACTCGATTCGCTTACCGACAGGCAGCACCAGCACCGGGATCTCGGAAGAGGAGCCGAGCGTCTCGACCTTGTCGAAGTTCAAGTAGGTGCGGTCCTCGGGGTTCAGGCCGTGGATCGGGCCGACGCGCTCTGCACCGTGGCTGTCGACGCCCTCGGGCTTGGAGACCATGGCCTCCTTGCGCTCGTTGTCGGCGCCGTCGTAGCTGAATGTGCCGTCGGCGAAGTCGACCTTCTGGTAACCGAACTTCCAGTTCCACTGGAAGGCGGTCACGTCGATCACGACCTCGGGGTTGGGATCCTTATGCAGCATCTGCTCCTGCACCACGATCGTGAAGTAGAACAGCACCGAGATGATCAGGAACGGGGTAACGGTCAGGCCCAACTCGAGCGGCATGTTGTAGCCGAACTGACGGGGCAGCTCCGGGTCGTCCTTCTTCTTACGGTGGAAAACCACCGTCCAGAACAGCAGCACGTAGACGAGCGCGCCGACGACGAGCGCTGCGATCAGCGAGCCGATCCACAACTCACGATTGAGGTGCGCCTCAGGGGTGATGCCGTTGGGCCACCCCAGGCCGAGCGCCTCGGACCAGCTACAGCCGCTGAGCAGGACCGCAGTCCCGCCCAAGAGCACGGACAATGCCACCAACTTCAGGCCGCGAGCGGACACGTTGGCGCCTCCTCGAAATCTCGGGGCAGTTGAGAGACCGGCGGACGGTCCCACGACTGCACTGAATACTACGCAGCGTAGACCACACCGGTGGGCGAGAGCGCAGCGACCGGGGAAAGTGTTCGGCGTGCCCGAGCGTTGGACCCGGACCCCAGGGCGGGGACGGCCGGGAATGAGTGCGGTGTCGGCCTCTGAGCATCGTTTCGATTAGGCCATACTGGCGCGGTGTGCGGATTGCTGGCGCTGGTGACCGACCCTTCTTACGGAGGGCAGGAGCGCTGGACCCACGCCCGAGGGGCAGGGGACGACCCGGGAGCTGATATCGGGGTGTCCCCCACCATCGTCGACGCGGTTTCGGCCGCCGCCACCCTGATGCGCCATCGCGGCCCCGACGAACCCGGAACCTGGAATGACACCGCAGGTGCCACACCGGCTGCAAGTCAGGTCGTACTGGGCTTCAACCGCCTGTCGATCATCGACATCGCCCACAGCCACCAACCGCTGCGGTGGGGGCCGGGCGACGCCCCGGACCGCTATGTGCTGGTGTTCAACGGCGAGATCTACAACTACCTTGAGCTACGCGAGCAGCTCGCCGCCGAACACGGTGCCGTCTTCCACACCGACGGCGATGGCGAGACGATCCTGGCTGCCTACCACTATTGGGGCACCGAGTCGCTGACCCGACTACGTGGCATGTTCGCTTTCGCGCTGTGGGACAGCGTCAAGCAGGAGTTGCTCTGCGCCCGGGATCCATTCGGCATCAAACCGCTGTTCATGGCGACCGGGCCGGGCGGCACCGTGGTGGGCAGTGAGAAGAAGTGTCTGCTGGAGCTGGCCGACGTGCTGGGAATCGACCTGACCATCGACGACCGCGCAGTGCAGCACTACACGGTGCTGCAGTACGTGCCCGAGCCCGAGACCCTGCACCGGGGCATTCGCAGACTGGAGTCGGGCAGCTATGCACGCTTGCGGCCCGGCGGACAGCCGCACGTCACCCGCTACTTCACCCCACGCTTTGACGCGGTGCCGTTCAGCGCCGGTTCGACACCTCGTTCGAAGTCAGGTTCGACGTCAGCTTCGCCACCACTCAGCGACCAACGCCGTTATGACGAGATCACCGAGGTGCTCGAAGATTCGGTGGCCAAACACATGCGCGCCGACGTTACCGTTGGAGCGTTTCTGTCCGGCGGCATCGACTCGACGGCAATCGCAGCGCTGGCGATGCGGCACAACCCGCGGTTGATCACGTTCACCACGGGCTTCGAACGCGAAGGCTTCTCCGAGATCGACGTCGCCGTCGCTTCCGCCGAGGCCATCGGCGCGCGACATGTGACCAAAGTCGTCAGCCAGGCCGAGTTCGTCGCAGCGCTTCCGCAGATCGTCTGGTATCTGGATGAACCCGTCGCCGACCCGGCCCTGGTACCGCTGTTTTTCATCGCCCGGGAAGCGCGCAAGCACGTCAAAGTCGTGCTTTCCGGCGAAGGTGCCGACGAATTGTTCGGCGGTTATACGATTTACCGGGAGCCATTGTCGCTGAAGCCATTTGACTATTTGCCACGTGGTCTTCGCAAGTCCGTCGGCAGGATGGCCGGGCCACTGCCGGAGGGTATGCGGGGCAAAGGATTGCTGCACCGCGGGTCACTCACCCTTGAGGAGCGCTATTACGGCAACGCCCGCAGCTTCTCCGACGAACAGTTGCGCGCAGTATTGCCACGATTCCGCGACGAGTGGGTCCATACCGACGTGACAGCCCCGATCTACGCCCAGTCACAGGGGTGGGACCCGGTGGCCCGGATGCAACACATCGACCTCTTCACCTGGTTACGCGGCGACATCCTGGTCAAGGCCGACAAGATGACGATGGCCAACTCGCTGGAGTTGCGGGTGCCGTTTCTGGACCCCGAGGTGTTCGCCGTCGCCTCGCGGCTCCCCTACGACCAGAAAATCACCAGAGCCACCACGAAATACGCGCTGCGCCGCGCCTTGGAGCCGATCGTGCCGGCGCACGTGCTCAATCGACCCAAGCTTGGTTTCCCGGTGCCGATCCGGCACTGGCTGCGCTCCGGCGAGCTGTTGGACTGGTCGCACGAGATGATCGGCGCGTCCGCGGCCGGCGACCTGATCGACCTGACCGCGGTCCGGACGATGCTGGACGAGCACCGCACCGGAGCGACCGATCACAGCCGCCGACTGTGGACCGTGCTGATCTTCATGCTCTGGCACGCGATCTTCGTCGAGGGACGGGTGACACCCGAAATCAGCGAACCGACCTACCCGGTCCAGCTCTAGGCCAACGCCGCGGCGATCTCCTGGCCGGCTTCGGCGCCATAGGCGTCGCTCAGTCGCTGCACCGCGGAGTCGCGTTCCCAGGTCCACTCCTGCGGACCCGGCGCCTCGAGGACCAGGGTGGCCACCAGGGAAGCCAGCTGCGCGGCGCGCTCCAGCGACAACCCGGCATCACGCCCGGTGAGGAAACCCGCGCGGAATGCGTCGCCGATGCCGGTCGGATCCTGCTTGTGGGTCTCGGGCACCACGTCGACATGGATGAACGTCCCGTCGCGGCCGACCAGATCGACACCTTTCTCACCCAGGGTCGTGATGCGCATCTGGATCTGCTTCATCACCTCGACCTCCGACCAACCGGACTTCTGCAACAGCAGATCCCATTCGTAGTCGTTGGTGAACAGGTACGTCGCGCCATCGATCAGGCGACGGATCTCCTCGCCCGACAACCGGGCCAACTGCTGACTCGGGTCGGCGGCGAAGGCCAGGCCCAGTGACCGGCATTCCTCGGTATGAAGGAACATCGCCTCTGGATCGTTTGCGCCGATGATGACGAGATCCGTTGGGCCAGTTCGGGACACAACGTCAGCCAGCTTGATGTCGCGGGCCTCCGACATTGCTCCGGGATAAAATGAGGCGATCTGGGCCATGTCCTCGTCGG
>JAGQTR010000453.1 GCA_020438915.1 Mycobacterium sp. | reverse complement strand
GTTCTGGGCGAACTGCAGCGCGTAGGACTCCGCAATCAACGGGAACAGCCGACGCTGGTGCACGAGGTAGTCCATGATGACAACCTCTTGCCCGGTATCAGGCTCTTCGAACTGCCGTCGCTGCAACGCATATCGCGTCGCGATGTCGAGCGCCACCCGCGCCGCCGCGGCCGCGCTGCCGCCAACGGTGACGCGCCCGCGAACCAGCGTGCCCAGCATCGTGAAGAAGCGGCGCCCGACGTTCTCGATCGGTGAGCTGTAGGTTCCATCCGGTGCGACGTCGGCGTACTTGTTGAGCAGGTTCTCTCGCGGCACCCGTACGTGGTCGAACTGGATGCGTCCGTTGTCCACGCCCGGCAGCCCGCCCTTGTAGTGGCAGTCCGACGTCGTCACGCCCGGCAGATCCTTGCCCTCGTCATCGCGGATCGGCACCACAAGGCAATGCACGCCGTGATTCTCGCCGTCGGGCGTGATCAGCTGTGCAAACACCGCTGCTACCCGGGCGGTCTGGGCCGCCCCACCGATGTAGTCCTTGCGGGAGGTCACGGTGGGGGAGTTGATCACGAACTCTTGGGTCGACGCGTCGTAGGTCGCCGTCGTCTCCAGTGCCTGAACGTCGCTGCCATGCCCGGTCTCGGTCATCGCGAAGCAGCCCAGCAGATCGAGATCGATGATCTGCTGCACGTAGGCCTCGTGGTGACGCTCGGTGCCGAGGTTCTCGATCGCGCCGCCGAACAAACCCCATTGCACGCCGGCCTTGACCATCAGCGACAAATCGCTCATCGCAAGCATCTCGATGCGCGTCACCGCGGCCCCGACGTCGCCGTTGCCGCCGTGGTCCTTCTTGAAGCCATCCTCGGCGGCACCGTGGGCGGCCATGATTCGCAGTTGCTCGTCCACTTTGGCGCGGGCAATCACCGTGTTCGGGGTGTAGTGCGGTTTGAAGATATCGTTGGACAGTTCCTTGCGTACGGCGTTCTTCACGTCGCGCCAGCGGCCGTCGAGGGCGTTGCGTAGGTGATCCGCGGTGGTGGTCATGACACGACGGTAACCCGCTGGAAGCAGAAGCAAACTGTGATGCGGTAAACCTAGGGGATCCTGACTTTTCTGACAGATTTGGCTCAGGGTTCAATCGAGGCCATGACAGAACTTCCCGACGCGCCGCTGTCGCCGACGGGCCTGCCGCACGTTGTGGGGCATCGGCACGCGGACGTCACCGGTGGATGGCTTCGGGCCGCGACGTTCGGCGCGATGGACGGCTTGGTGAGCAACACCGCGCTGATCGCGGGCGTGGCCGCGAGCGCCTCCGCGCACACCGTTGTGATCAGCGGAATCGCGGGCCTCTTGGCGGGCGCGTTCTCGATGGCGTTGGGGGAGTACACCTCGGTGACGACGGCCAACGAGCAGATCGATTCCGAAGTGATCGTCGAACGCAGGTCATTGCGCAAAGAGCCGGAGGCCGAGCGGGCGGAGCTGGTGGCAATGCTCATGGACATGGGGATGTCGCGCCAGACCGCTGCGACCGCGACCGAAGAAATTCATCAGGACGAGAACCAGGCCCTGAACTTCCACCTGGTACAGGAACTCGGGGTGGACCCGCGGGAAAAGCCATCCCCGTGGGTGGCGGCGGGATCGTCGTTCGTCCTGTTTGCGATCGGCGCGGTGATCCCGTTGATCCCGTACCTGCTGGGGTACGGGTCGCTGTGGCTCGGTCTCGCGTTCGGCTTTGTCGGCCTACTTGTCGTAGGCGGCGCCGCTGCGAGGATCACCCGTCGTCCGCTGATATTCGGATCGGTGCGCCAGCTGGCCTTCGGTGGGGTCGCTATCGGTGCCACCTACCTAGTCGGTTACCTGATAGGTGGGGTTGTCACCTGATTGGCCGCGTCCTCGACCAGTCGACGCAGCACGGCGACGGCCTCGGTGAGACGCAGCCGTTCGGCGTCGCTGAGCCGCTCCAGATAGGGGTCCACGGCCGCACCGCGATCCAGCCGGACTTGACGCAACGTCGCGACACCGACCGGGGTGATCCGGATCAGGACCGCCCGCGCGTCCTCGGGGTCGGGGGTGCGGGCCACCATGCCGGCGTCCTCGAGCCGTCGGACCTGGGTGGTCATCGTGGGCTGGGAGCAATGATCGAGCGCGGCCAAGTCGGAGATTCGCGCTTCGCCCTGGTCCTCGATGGTGGAGAGCAGGCGGGCCTGTGCGAACGGGATCGGCATCCGAACACGCTGGTTGGCGAGCCGATTGAGGCGGGCCACCACGGAGAGCAGGTCGGCGCCGAGGGTCGAGGACACGCCCACCACTCTTACATAGATAAGCTATGCGTATCAAATGCCGCCCGCCGACTCCTCGTCGCACCCGCCGCACCGGTCCCCGAGGGGCTGACTGGCAGAATCGGGAAATGACCTCGGCCGGCCCGGAGAGCACCCCTCGACGGACTGGTTCGCTTCAACCGGTCGAGCTTGCCCAAGCCG
>JAGQTR010000452.1 GCA_020438915.1 Mycobacterium sp. | reverse complement strand
AGAACCTGCTGGTCAGCTACAGCGACAAGGCCCAGGGTTTCTTCTGACGAGCGTTTTGACCTGCGGTGACGCCGGCCGGTAGGCTGCGTCTTCGGCGTGCGCTGGCTTTCGGGCCACTCTCCTCGGGTCCCCGCCGGTCGCCGAGGTCTTCGTGCCCACGCCGGACCGGCACCCGGGTCACCGGGATCCAACGCCGAGGTGATGACCTCGAAACAGAAGGGTAAGCGCTGTGCCTACGTACACGCCGAAGGCGGGTGACACCACACGTACGTGGTATGTCATCGACGCCACCGACGTGGTGCTCGGCCGGCTCGCCGTGGAAGCAGCCAAGCTGCTGCGCGGCAAGCACAAGCCGACATTCACGCCCAATGTCGACGGCGGTGACTTCGTCATCGTCATCAACGCCGACAAGGTCGCCATCTCCGGCGACAAGCTCCAGAAGAAGTTCGCCTACCGGCACTCGGGTTATCCCGGCGGGTTGCGTAAGCGGGCGCTCGGTGACGAGATGGACAAGCACGCCGACCGCGTCGTCGAACGGGCGATCGTCGGCATGCTGCCGCACACCAAGCTCGGCCGTCAGATCCAGAAGAAGCTGAAGGTCTATGTCGGTGCCGAGCATCCGCACACCGCCCAGCAGCCAATTCCGTTCGAGATCAAGCAGGTGGCCCAGTGACCGAAACCCCCGATTCGACCCCGGAGGTCGTGGCAACGACCGAGACGCAGACCGTCGTCGCGACCGAGGCCCCGCGCGAGCCCGTTGTGCTGGATCGTCCGGTCCAGACCGTCGGCCGCCGCAAGGAGGCGGTGGTGCGGGTGCGCCTGGTTCCCGGTACCGGGCAGTTCCACCTCGACGGCCGCACCTTGGAGAATTACTTCCCCAATAAGGTGCACCAGCAGCTCATCAAGGCTCCGCTGGTGACCGTCGACCGGCTGGAGAGCTTCGACGTCTACGCCCACCTCGATGGTGGTGGGCCGTCCGGCCAGGCCGGTGCGCTGCGCCTGGCCATCGCGCGCGCGCTCATCATCGTGCAGCCCGAGGACCGGCCCGCGCTCAAGAAGGCAGGCTTCCTCACCCGCGATCCGCGTGCTATCGAACGCAAGAAGTACGGTCTGAAGAAGGCGCGCAAGGCGCCGCAGTACAGCAAGCGCTGATCGACCGATGAACTCGCCGGGTGCGCATATCGCGCGCCCGGCGGTTTCATTGAGCGCGTGCCGCGGCCAATGAACTGCCGCGCAGTTCTTATTGACGATTCGTCTTCATTTCCATGGCCGCGTTTGAGCTGCAGGCTTATCGTGAAGCCACCATGCGAAAGTGCGTACGCTTGGGTGCGCCGGCGGGCCATTCCTGTCGCCGGTACCGAGTGGGTAAGTCGTCGGGAAACCGGACCCGTCGCTTCACGGCTGAAAAGGAGCGAACACGTGAAAGACGTCAAAGACATCGTGAAGAGGGCGTCAGTCGGCGCCGTCATGGGCGGTGCGCTGTTGTTTACCGGTGGTGTGGGTCTGGCAGCCGCCCAGCCCCCGACCCCGTCTCCTACCCCGTCCCCTTCTCCGGCTCCGTCCCCTTCTCCGTCCCCGACGCCTTCTCCGGCTCCGTCTCCGTCCCCGTCGCCGGCTCCGTCCCCGTCTCCGGCTCCTTCCCCTGCCGCGGCGAATGACGGGCTTGTCGACGTCAAGATTGCGGACGTCACGATCCTGGAGGGCGCGGATCTCCCCACCGCCGCCCTGGTGGTCGCCCAGATTTGCGACATCGCCATGGTTCCTCCCTTCCTGGAGCCGGTCGATCAGACCGGGAACTCTCAGGAGCCCTGCAGGATCGAGCCCGTCGGTGCGGTGATCGTCGCGCAGAACAACCCGGCGGAAAGCCCGGGTTCGACCGCCGAACCCACGACCGAGGCCAGTCCCTCCCCGACCGAGGAGCCGACCACGACGCCGAATGGCCCGGAATCCGCGGCGCCGACCGCGCCGGAAACTACGACGGAAGAAGCACCCAGCGACCAGGGCAACTAAATAGGGCCGATCTCACCGCCCGCATCCGTCCGGATGCGGGCGGTGAGCCATTCTGAGGGTCGCGGTTGAGTATCGATTCGGTGGCGGCATGAGCGGCCAGGGCAACGGTTGGCCTGCAAACCACGTTTTGTGAGAGGTTGTCAGCATGGCTCGACTGTTCGGCACCGACGGAGTGCGCGGCGTCGCCAACCAGGACCTCACCGCTGAACTGGCGATGGCGCTGGGGGCGGCGGCGGCCCGACGTCTCCTCAGGACCGGCGAGACCCGCAGACGGGTCGCTGTGATCGGACGTGACCCCCGGGCCAGTGGCGAGATGCTGGAAGCCGCCGTTGTGGCAGGAGTGACCAGCGAGGGGGTCGACGCAGTGCGGGTCGGTGTGCTTCCGACGCCCGCCGTAGCGTACTTGACCAGTGCATACGACGCTGATTTCGGCGTGATGATCTCCGCGTCTCACAACCCGATGCCCGACAACGGCATCAAGATCTTCGGCCCCGGTGGTCACAAGCTCGACGACGGCACCGAGGATCGTATCGAGGAACTGGTCCACCAGGGTCCGGGAACCCGCCCCAGCGGGGGCGGCCTGGGGCGGGTAGTCGACGCCGAGGATGCGCTGGATCGTTACCTGCGTCACGCGGGCAAGGCCGTCACCACCCGGCTGGAAGGAATCACGGTCGTCGTGGACTGCGCCCACGGCGCCGCGTCGGCCGCAGCCCCTCAGGCCTACCGCGCGGCAGGGGCCAACGTCATCCCGATCCACGCCGAGCCCAACGGGCTGAACATCAACGACGACTGCGGTTCGACCCACATGGAGGCGCTGCGTTCAGCGGTGGTGTCCTACGGCGCCGACCTTGGGCTGGCTCACGACGGCGATGCCGACCGCTGCCTGGGTGTGGACAGTCACGGCCGGGTCGTCGACGGCGACGCCATCATGGTGGTGCTGGCGCTGGCCATGCACGAGACCGGCGAACTCGCCTCCGACACCCTGGTGACCACCGTGATGAGCAATCTGGGGCTGCACATGGCGATGCGGTCGGCGGGTATCGAAGTCCGCACCACCGGTGTCGGGGACCGCTATGTCCTCGAGGAGCTGCGGGCAGGTGGCTACTCGATCGGCGGTGAGCAGTCCGGTCACCTGGTTCTGCCGGCATTCGGCACCACCGGGGACGGTATCGTCACCGGATTGCGGTTGATGTCGAGGATGGCGCAGACGCGCCGCAGCCTCGCCGAACTCGCCGCACCGATGCAGACGATGCCCCAAGTGCTGATCAACGTGGCGGTCACTGACAAGGCGACGGTTGCCGATGCCCCGTCGGTGCGCGACGCGGTGGCCCAGGTTCAGGCCGAACTTGGTGACAGCGGGCGGATCCTGTTGCGGCCCTCAGGAACTGAACAGCTGGTGCGGGTGATGGTCGAAGCTGCCGATGAGGATACTGCTCGTCAGATGGCGGTGCGGGTCGCGGACTCGGTCAGCGCCCAGAGCTGAGAACTCCTCGGAACCGGTGGGAACCAACACGGTCCGGCCGACGTCCAACCTCATATGGGACCAACAGATGCGGTGCGCGTCGATGTCGTGGCGGTGCGGACCATCGCGCGCGAGTACGAAACGGCGGCGCTGATTGTCGACGGCGCTGTGCGAACGCAGTTGAGCGAACTTGCTTTCGGAGGCGGCTGCGCGGGGCACGCATATGCCGAACACGGAGATGAACTGCGCGCCGCGCTCGGCAATGTGGTGATGTCGCTGCGACGATGGTCGCGCGCGGCCACCGAGATCGGCGTCGCGCTGCGTTCCTCGGCGGACCGCTACCAGGATGCCGATGCGTATGCCGCTGGGCGGGTGGGGTAGGCCGGGCCATGGTCGAGGAGTTCGACGTGACGTCCCGATTGGCTGAGGGCCGGCCCGCTGTTGCGAACTTGCAGCACTACGTGTGGGCCTGCCATCAACTCGGGTATCGACATCCCGACCTGACCTTGCACGCCGCGCAACTGCTCGACTGGTATGACAGCGAAAGCGGATTGGATCTGACTGCGCTGCAATCTGACTGGCATGCCTTCGAGGATGCGGAGCGTGCTTCGCGGGAAGCGCTGGTAATCCAAGAGCGGCAGCTGTCTGCGCTGTCTGCGGCCTGGCGCGGCAGCGGCGCGCAGGCGTCCGCAGACTTCCTGCGTCGCCACGGTGACGCGTCCGCGGCCGCCGCCGCCGCGGTCCGCACCGCGGCCGAAGCCCTACGCTCGCTGCGGGAGCGTCTGTGGCGCGCGGCCGACGCGAAAGTCGATGCCGTTATCGCGATCGAGAACCGCGCGCAGGCCCAGCGCGGGGACTGGCTGGCGGCCGCCGCGACAGTGACCACTGGGGTGGGGGATCAGGCAGTGGCCGCCGAGTTGGTCGATCAGGCGGTGAAACCGTTTGTGGACAGCGGCATCCGATCCGATTTCCTCGACGCAATGCGCACCGCGGCGTCCTCGGCGACCGATGCATATCAGCGTGCGGTCGCCGAGATCACCGGCGAACGGCAACCGCTGTTCGACGTGCCGACCGACCTCGGGCCCACGTGGAGTCCGCCAACCGGTTATTACACCGGGTTCCCGGAGCGGCTCGCGGCGACGGCACCCACCGCGGCGACGGCACCCACCGCTCCGACGGCTCCGGCGGCTCCGGCGGCTCCGGCGACAACCCCTTCAGCCTGGAGCCCGCCTCCGGCGGCAGCGATCGCCCCGCCGATATCGGGGCCGCCGGCCGGCCTGGGTGCAGAACTCCCAGCAGGACCGCCGGTGCCGCCGCTATCGCCGGCCGGCGGTATGGGCTCCGGGATGCCGAATTTCGGTAGCGGCCTGTCGGGTCTCGGTCAGCAATTCGCTGACACGCTGAGCGGGTTGCTGGGCGGCGGCGCAGACAGCTTTGCGCCCGCGGAGCCCGATCTGGATGTCCCTGAGCTGGGCGGCGAGCCAGACATCGAGGACGCCGATGAGCCAGATGCCGACGAAGACGCGGTCGAGGACGACGCAGATTCCGACGAGAACGACGAACAGGATGACGAAGATTCCCAGGACGAGCTCGGCGCGACGACCGAGCCCGTGGCGGAAACATCCGACGACCCGGTCGAGGTGACCGTCGATGCGGCACCGGCCCCAACGCCTGCGCCACCGCCTGCTGAACCATTGCCCGCTGCAGATCCGGTGATGGCTGAGCAGACGCCGTGCGTGATCGCCGCCGACGAACTGCCCCAGGTGGGCGACCCGCCCCGGTAACTTCCGCGATGCCCTTGACGGGTCAGCGGGCCAGATGCCGGCTGATTACCAGACGCTGAATCTGATTGGTGCCCTCGAAGATCTGCATGATCTTCGCTTCCCGCATGTACCGCTCGACGCGGTAGTCACGGGTGTAGCCGGCACCGCCGAACACCTGGACCGCGTCGGTCGTCACCTTCATCGCCGCGTCGGTGGCGACCAGCTTGGCCACCGAGGCCTGCCGTGAGTAGTCCATCCCCGCATCGCGGCGCCGTGCTGCATCGAGGTAGGTAGCCCGCGCGGAGTCGACGGCAGCGGCCATATCGGCGAGAACAAATGCCAGTCCTTGGTGATCGATGATCCTGCGGCCGAAAGCCTTTCGCTCGTGGCTGTAGTCCACCGCCTCGTCGAGTGCCGCCTGCGCCAGGCCGGTCGCCACCGCAGCAATACCGAGTCGGCCGGAATCCAATGCACTGAAGGCGATCTGGAGCCCCTGCCCTTCGCCACCGATACGCCGGCCTGCATCGACGAACGCGTCATCGTAGTGCGCGGTGGTGGTCGGGACCGCGTGCAGGCCCATCTTCTCCTCGGGCTTG
>JAGQTR010000451.1 GCA_020438915.1 Mycobacterium sp. | reverse complement strand
GTGTCGCCCTCCTGCTTGAGCCAGCGGGTGACTGTCCCCTCGGTAACGCTCTCGCCGAGTGCGGGCATCTGGACGGAGATGGCCATGTGTCGTGGCTCCCTTGCACGGTCGGTGGCAGTGGTTGAGTGTCGCTGACCATCCTGTCACGACTGCCGTCCCATTTCGTCGTAGACGGCGGTACTTGTCGCTCTGGCACTATCGAAAAGAACGCAAATGACCATGAGCACCACGGTGCGGGAGGGAGCAAGCCCAGGTGGGACTGTTCGACAGGCTTCGCCGCCGTCGCCGCCGCGGCGGCACTGCGACCGGCGATCCGGCAGCGGATTTGCGTTACCTGCGGCAATGGGTCGCCGAGCACCATGGCGTAGAGGCATTCGTCGAGCCCAAGACCACAGTCACCGAGGTCACCGTGGTGCTGGTAGCCGCTGACGGCGAATGGACACGACGCAGGGCTGGAGGTGACGCCGGAGCGCGGCGGCTGTCCGACCGCCTCAAAATCCCGGTGTACGACGTGCAAAAAGTCGGCTACCCGCAGCGCATGCGTGACTACGACGCACGCCGGCGGATTCAGCGCAAGCGTGCCCTGCGGGAGGAACTCGAGGACCGCTAGTAGTGTCCGCTCGCGGAGGTGTCATGACCCAGCGGTTTGTCCAGAGCAGCGACGACGTCCGGCTAGCCGTCTACGAACACGGCGATCCGAGCGGGCCGACGGTGGTGCTGGTCCACGGGCACCCCGACTCCCACCGGGTGTGGGATCCGATCGTGGCGCTGCTCGCCGACCGGTTCCGCGTGGTCCGCTACGACAATCGCGGAGTAGGCGATTCGACTGTGCCCAAACGTACTTCGTCCTACCGGGTGGAGCGGTTCGCCGACGACTTCGGCGCCGTCGTCGACTCGCTGGCCGGGAGCGCACCCGTGCACGTGCTGGCCCACGACTGGGGATCCACCGGCGTTTGGGAGTTCCTGGCACGTCCGGGCGCGGCCGGGCGGGTCGCGTCGTTCACCTCGGTGTCGGGGCCCAGCCACGATCACCTCAACCGCTACCTCGTCGACACGTTGAGCCACCCGTATCGGCCGCGACGGTTCCTGCAGGGCCTTCGTCAACTCGGGCGACTGGTGGCGATGGCGCCGCGTTCGCTTCCGGTGCGAATGTTTCGCGCCAACCTGGCCAACACCCTCACCGGGGCCCGGGTCGACCATCGCGTCGACACGCCGGTGCAGCTCATCGTCAGCGTCCAAGACCCCTATCTGCGGCCGTATTTCTACGACGATGTCGCCAGATGGGTGCCGCGCCTGTGGCGGCGGGACATCAAGGCCGGACACCGGCCACTGACCTCGCACCCACAGGTGCTGGCCCGCTCGCTCACCCAGCTCATCGACCACCTCGACGGCGCTCCGGCCGCGCGGGAATTGCTGCGCGCACAGGTGGGCCGATCGCGCAAACCATTCGGCGACACCCTGGTGTCGGTGACCGGCGCGGGTAGTGGAATCGGTCGCGAGACCGCGCTGGCGTTCGCCCGTGCCGGAGCCGATGTGGTGATCAGCGACGTCGACCCGATCGGGCTGGGGGAGACCGCCCGGCGCATCGCCGATACCGGCGTGGCAGCGCACAGCTATCCCCTCGACGTCGCCGACGCGGCCGCCGTCGAGTCCTTCGCCGAACAGGTGTGCGCGCAGCACGGCGTCCCCGACATCGTGGTCAACAACGCCGGTGTCGGACACGCGGGGTTCTTCCTCGACACCCCCGCCGAGGAATTCGACCGAGTGCTCGACATCAACTTCGGCGGTGTGGTCAACGGTTGCCGGGCGTTCGCCAAACGCCTCGTCGAACGGGGGACCGGCGGTCACATCGTCAACGTCGCGTCGATGGCGTCCTACACCCCGGTCAATGTGATGAACGCCTACTGCACGTCCAAGGCGGCGGTCTACATGTTCTCCGATTGCCTACGCGCAGAATTGGACGCGGCGGGGATCGGGTTGACGACGATCTGCCCGGGCGTGATCGGCACCAACATCGTCGAGGCGACCCGGTTCTCGCTTCCGGACGCGCGCAAACAGGATGCCGAGACGCTGCGCGCCCGGGCGCAGCAGGGATTCGCGGTGCGCCGCTACGGACCCGACAAGGTCGCCAAGGCCATCGTCACCGCGGTACAGAAGAACAAGCCGATACGCCCGGTTACCGCCGAGGCCTACCTGGTCTACGGTGTCGCGCACGCACTGCCGCAGGCCATGCGCAGCTCGGCCCGCGGCGGGAACATCGTGTGAGGCCGTCGGCTCAC
>JAGQTR010000450.1 GCA_020438915.1 Mycobacterium sp. | reverse complement strand
CCGCCGGCACCCACCCCGGCGTTGTTGATCACCAGTGTCGGTGGTCCGCCGAACCAGGACTGTGCCCCGTCGGCAAGGCGGGCCACCTCGTCGACCTCGGTGACGTCGCAGCGCAGCGCCAGTGCCTTGCCGCCGGCGGCTTCGATTGCCTCAGCGGTCTTTCGGGCTGCGCCTTCGTCGATGTCGCTGCACACTATTCGACCGCCGCGGTCGGCCAGTTCGACGGCGAATGCGGCGCCGATTCCGCTTCCGGCGCCGGTGATCACGGCATCGGCGTTGTTGCTGCGCTTTGGAGGTCCAAGTCCGAAGATGCCCATGATGTCAGCCCACCTGTCCAATGCTGTTCTCACACAGTGAATCCGCGATGAATGCCGCGATCTGGCCCATTGCGGGAGTCGCCTCGGGAGTGAGCCGTGGCAGTGCCTGGAAGACATGGACCTGGTCCGGCCATACCTGTAACTCGCACTGACCGCCGGCGGCACGTAGATCCCGGGCCAGGGCGCCGGCGTCGGCGGCGAGCATCTCGGCTCCGCCTGCCTGAATGAGCGTCGGCGGCAGCACCCGGCCGCCCGCCACGTCGAGACTCAGCCGTGTGTGCGCGGGTTCGATCCCGGTGCAGTACAACTCCACGAGTCGCATGGCATCGCGTGACCTGATGGCTGGGTCGCGGCGGGTCTGCTCCCGGGTGCGGGCCAGTGCGAAGGTCAGATCCACAAGAGGGGAGAGGAGGACCCTGCTCAGCGTTGGGCATTTTTGGAGTACAGCACCCAATGGTGCCATTTGTCAATGGCACCATTGGGTGCTGTATCCGTCCGCTGAGGCCGCTTCGTGATGCTGTGCTGGCGGCGTGCGTGGTTGACGCTGTCAGGGCCCAGGTGTTTACTGTGGTATCGAACATATATTCGAACACAATGGTTGGAGTCGGGTGGTGCGGAAGGTGCTGTTGTGGCATTGGCGGTAGGTGCGGTAAGCGCCGAGAGATGTCCTTCGCGCCGCTCTGAACAGGTAGAACTACTGCGAAGGCAGATGGCGGCGGTATCGGAGAGGATGGCAGGCAAGGGGGACGGAAACCATCGTGCGGCACCGCCGTGCCCAGAGCCCTCACCAATACGTGATTCTTTGCTGACGTCCGATTTGCTGGGTGAGCATCTCACCGGGCTGCTGCCTCGCGGGACCGTGGCGGTGCTTTCGGGAGCCCGGTCGCTGGAGCTGAGCATGGTGGCAACGGTGACGGCACAGGGAGGCCATGTCGCGATCATCGGCCAACCCGATATCGGATTGCTCGCCGCCGTGGAAATGGGAGCGGACCTGGGCAGGGTCGCGGTCATACCGGAACCGGGAGACGACCCGGTCGAGGTGGCCGCGGTCCTGCTGGACGGAATGGATCTGGTGGTCCTCGGACTGGGCGGTCGGTCGGTGTCGGCGACCCGCGCCAGGGCGGTGGTGGCACGCGCCCGGCAGCGCGGGTGCACGCTGCTCGTCACGGATGGAGACTGGCAAGGGGCTTCCGCCCGGCTGCACGCGAACGTCCGTGGCTACGAGGTGGTTGGTGCCGGTCGCGGAGCGCCCACTCCGGGATGTGGGCGGATCAGCCGGGTGCGGTTGGCCATGCATGCCCGTGGACGCTCGGTCGGCGCCGCCTGCGCGGTAGGCGGATGATGTGGCGCAGAGCCGACCAGCGCGTCGACCGGGGCTCGGTCCATGACGTCGGCCAGGACCCGGCCCAGGGTATTGGCGCTTTGGTGCATGGACTGGCCCGCCGTCGCTGCAGCGGCAGCTACCGGTCTGCCTCCGACGGTCCCGATCGCGGTCACCCTGGCCAACCGGGTCATCGCATGTTCGGCAGCAGCGCGTGCAGCGGGTGTCCGCCGTGGACTGCGCCGCCGTGAATCGCAGGCCAGATGCCCGGAATTGCATGTTTCCACAGCCGATCCCGCTCGCGACGCCCGGCATTTCGAGCAGGTCACCGCCGCGGTGGATGATCTGGTGCCACGTGCGGAGGTGCTGCGTCCCGGGTTGCTGGTGCTGTCGGTTCGCGGTGCATCCCGCTACTTCGGTTCCGAGCAGGCCGCCGCTGAACGGTTGGTCGATGCGGTGGCGGCGGCCGGTGCTGAATGCCAGGTCGGCATCGCCGACCAGTTGCCCACTGCCGTCTTCGCCGCGCGGGAGGGCAGGATCGTCGTTCCCGGCCAAGATGCGCTGTTTCTTTCGGAGATGTCGATCCGGCAGCTGGCTACCGAGCCGAGCCTGGCGCCAGCCAGCCGTGAAGACCTGACAGATCTGCTGTGGCGGATGGGGATTCGAAGAATGGGACAGTTCGCTGAACTGCCTCGGGCCGACGTGGCCTCCAGGTTCGGTGCCGATGGGGTAGCCGCACATCGCCTCGCCCGCGGGGAGTCCACCCGTCCGCCGTCTGGCAGGGACCCCGAACGTGAACTCGACGCGGTGATGAACTGCGATCCGCCCATCGATCGGGTGGATGCGGCAGCCTTTGCCGGGCGCTCCCTGGCCAGCGAGTTGCACCGTAGCTTGGAGGCTGCGGGAATGGGATGCACCCGGCTTGCCATTCACGCCGTGACCGCCAACGGGCAAGAGCTGGAACGCGTCTGGCGCTGCGCGGAACCACTGACCGAAGATGCCACCGCCGACCGGGTGCGCTGGC
>JAGQTR010000449.1:1292-2023 GCA_020438915.1 Mycobacterium sp. | reverse complement strand
TCCTCGTCGAAGTGGCCGCCGTCGCCGGTCAGGTAATAGCCGGGTTGTTCGGACAGATACGACGCTCGGAAGCGTTCCTCGGCGTTCCACAGTGTGGGCAGTGTGCCCGGTGGCAGCGGCAGACTGATGCAGATGGCGCCCTCTTCGCCGGTATCACAGCTACGCCCGTCCTCGTGCAGGATCTGCACGTCGTAGCCGGGCATCGGAACGGTGGGGGAGCCCGCCTTGACCGGGAGATGTTCGGTACCCATGGGATTGGCCGCGATCGGCCACCCTGTCTCGGTTTGCCACCAATGGTCGATCACCGGAATCCCGAGCTTCTCAACGGCCCAGTGGTAAGTGTCGGGGTCGAGCCGCTCTCCGGCCAGAAACAGATATTTCAGCGCCGAAAGGTCGTAGCCGGCCAGGTAGCTACCGTCGGGGTCCTCTTTGCGAATCGCCCGGATCGCCGTCGGGGCGGTGAACAACGCCTTGACGCGATGTTCGGCGGCCACCCGCCAGAACGCGCCCGGATCTGGTGTGCCGACCGGCTTACCTTCGTAGAGCACCGTCGTCGCACCCATCAGCAGGGGTGCGTAGACGATGTAGGAGTGGCCCACGACCCACCCGACATCGGAGGCGGCCCAGAACACATCACCGGGGGAGATGTCGTAGATGTGGCGCATGCTCCACAGCAATGCCACCGCGTGCCCGCCGTTGTCCCGCACAATACCTTTGGGTTTGCCGGTGGT
>JAGQTR010000449.1:0-1198 GCA_020438915.1 Mycobacterium sp. | reverse complement strand
GCAGCGGTGCCGATCGCGTTGCACCACAACGCAATGCCGCGGCGGGTGCTCGACCATGGCTATCGCGGCGTCGAGCATGGGTTTGTATTCGATCACCCGTGCCGATTCGATCCCGCACGATGCGGACACGATCACGGTGGGGCGGACGTCATCGATGCGGACCGCCAGCTCGTGCGGCGCGAACCCGCCGAAGACCACGGAGTGCACCGCGCCCAGGCGCGCGCAGGCCAGCATCGCGATGACGGCCTCGGGGATCATCGGTAGGTAGATGACGACCCGATCGCCCTTACCGACGCCGAGTTCGCGCAGCGCCCCGGCGAACCGCGCGGTGTGGTCGAGCAGCTCGCCATAGGTATAGGTGCGCTTGGTGTCGGTCACCGCGGAGTCGTAAATGAGCGCCGGCTGGTCGGCACGCCCTCCCCAGCCGATCCCCGAGTCGCTTCGCTCCAGCCCGCCGGAGCCGACGTGGCGGTCCAGCGCGTTGGCGCAGGTGTTTACTTCGGCGTCGGGGAACCAGCGGTAGAACGGCGGGTTGTCGTCGTCGAGCACCCGCTCGGGCTTCTTGATCCAGTCGATCAGCCCGGCCGCCTCGCCCCAGAACCCCTCCGGGTCGCTGATCGACCGGTGGTACGTCGCGCGGTAGTCACCCATGGCGCACACCCTGCCGCGCGACGCCCCGACCGTCCACCGGCCCGACCGGGCCGGTGCGCCGAGCGGCCCCGGCGCGTCGGTCAGCGGACCGTGCTGTCGTCGCCCCGAGGAGGCCCGACGGTCACCCGCTGCACACCTGGCAGTAACCAAACCGTTGCCTCCCCCACTTATCCATGACGCGTTCATTCCGCTACGTTGCCGATAGGTGACGGAATCCGTCGCCGACGCGGACGATGTAGTCCCATCCCTTTGAAAGGTCCAACATGAAGCGCTCTCGTTGGTTGACCCTCGGCGTCGCAGCAGCGACCACGGCCATGGCTCTTGCCGCCTGCGCCCCGCCCGAGAAGGACAAGACCGACAACACCACCAGTTCCGGCGTCGACGCGGCCAAGGCCACCTCGGTCGCCGACTTCGGCACGATGGACGACCTGGTCAAGGCCGCCCAGGCCGAAGGCGAGCTCAACGTCATCGCCCTGCCCCCGGACTGGGCGAACTACGGCGAGATCATCACCGCGTTCTCCGACAAGTACGGCATCAAGGTCAACTC
>JAGQTR010000027.1:208-3098 GCA_020438915.1 Mycobacterium sp. | reverse complement strand
TCGACACCGCAGCCCTCGGCACCGTCGCCAGATTCCGGGCCAGGACACGAGCGCGTGCCTGATGCCAAGAGACACGGGCCGTCCGATCGTCCACCCACGGCCGACGCCCATCGTGGGCACCCACCCGGTCATACGGCATCGCTGGGCGTTGACTCCACAGACTCCTGCTAACGAACCACGGTGATGACGAGATCAAGGCGGCGTGCCTGACCGAGAAACGAGGCGTGTTCCACGCGGCGATCTACGAAGGCCGCAACCCCGTGATGGACCTGAGCGCCGACGCCGATACCGATGCGATGACCGAGACGCCGCCGAGCAGCTCGCGAACGACCTGACTGAGCGACGCGCCGGGCGGCGTCACTCCGGCTCCTCGCTGACCGTCGCCGAGCACCTCCTAGTCCGATGGCTCCTCGCGAAAGAGGCGTTGCCCGCGCCGACGACGCAGGCCCGCTACGTCACCGCGGTCGAGCACAACCTGCTCCCGCATCTCGGCGACGCGTTGTCTCCTGTCGTTCGCTTCGTCATGAGCGCAATCCTTTCGAGCCCACAGTGCTCAGCTGCGGACCATCAGATCATGCCGGTCACACAAAGTCTCTGACAGACCCGGCTCCGATGTCGCACTCGAGACCGCCGACATCGCGCCGATGGGCGACGACCTGTCCAAGTTGCCGGTCGTCATCGGTCTCAGCCGCAAGGCGGCGGGATCATCCGCCAGAACCTGTTCCTCAGCCTTGGCATGGTCGCCATCCTGATTCCCGCCACGCTCTTCGGGCTGGTTGGCATCGGAATCACAGTGGTGTTCCACGAGGGCTCCACACTCGTCGTCGTCGCCAACGCTCTCCGCCTCCTCGCCTATCGGCGCGGCGTGGGCGACACGACTCCGCGCGCTACTTTCAAACCAACCAGCGCTGCTCCCGGATCGGAGAAGTGACCTGCGAGACGGCGACTGACCGTGGACACCTGAAACTTCTCCACCGGCGCATCGGCCGTCAATGGGTCGGCCTCGGGCGGTCACAGGCGGTCACAGGGCCAAGGGAATCAGCTGTCTGGTGGCGTCGGCGAGCGGGTGTCGCCGTCTCGTGGGGCGCTGGTTGTTCGCCCGACCGTGCCGATGAGGATGGCGGCGCCGACGATGATGAAGGCAGCGAGAGCGAGGCGACCGGCCCCGACGCCTTCAACCCAATTCTGCATCGCGCTCTGGAAGTCCCGCGCGGCGCTGACGATCGGGCTGGACGGCCCCGAGTTGAGCTCGCTGATCTCAACAGCCCCGTAGTAGCTGGTGAACGCGCCTGCGACGATGAGGAAGCACCCCGAGATCTTGTTGACGTAGGGAAGGACGCGGCGGAAGGTGTGCACGATGCCGCTCCGGGCGAGCGCCACGCCGAGGGTGAGGATGGTGAGCGTCACCCCCATCCCGAGCCCGTACGCAAGGAACACCGACAGTCCAGCCACGACGGTCGAATCGAGCGTAGTGGCGACGATGCCGATGAAGATCGGGATCGTGCAGCTCAGCGACGCGACGGCGTAGGTGACCCCGTACACGAACATCGAGCTGAGTTCTCTTCGGTCGAAGGAGAGGCGGAGCCGGGGTATTCGGAGCACCGGTTCGTAGCCTCGGAGCATCGCGACGCCCATCACGACGAGCCCCAGCCCGACGACGATCGTGAAGTAGGGAAGCCGGCGTCCGATCAATCCGGAGAGCGACGACCAAGCGAATCCCATCGCGACGAAGACGACGAGGAAGCCGAAGGTCACGGCTCCGCTGACCTTGATGGCGCGGCCGATCGGATTCACCGCCGTGTCGTTACGCTCTCCGCGGTCGATGCTGTCGCTCGCAGTCGGCGCCTCCAGACCGAGGTAGTACGACAGGTACGCCGGCAACATGGCGAATCCACAGGGATTCACCGTGGCGATCATTCCAGCCGAGAAGGCCAGACTGAGGTTCGCGCCGTTCATCGAGGGTGTCGTCGATCGCGTCGAATGGGTGTCGAGATGCCGCTGACAAACGGGGGACGGCGACCGTCGAGCGAACCTTCACGGCTACGCGACGAGTCGAACATGACCCGACGGTACCGGCGACGCAACGCGCGGACCAGAGCGACCCGTTCGAACGCAGAGCGCTCTCAGCTGGACCGAACTCCAGGCGTAGCCGGTCAGGGCAACAAATCGTTGGTCGACGGAACTCGGCACGCCGCGTCGGCCACGTTGAACACGGGCCACCAGCCGAGGTCGAAGGTGTCGATCGCGGTGCCGTCCGCGAGCAGGAACCGCAGCGGCTTCTGCTCGAGGAACCGGTTGTAGACCGCGTCGATCTGGTGCGGGTACGGCTCGATGTTCGACGTATCGACCGCGGCGAACGGGTCGGCCAGGTGCGCCCACTTCATCCGGCGAGCCTCCGACGCCAGCCGGAACGCGGCGCCGTCGCCATCGAAGGTCCAGCGACGGTCGGACACCTCGCTGATTGCGCCGAGATCGTCGAGCGTGAGGATCCGTTCGCCCTGCTGACCGGAGCCGTCAGTGTCGCCGAGGTCGCGCCATGGGCCTCGATCGCCACCACGATCACGTCGCTGTCGGCCACGACTCCAGACAGGCGCTTACCTGCCGTGATGTCACCAAAGGTCACTGTCACAGCCGACGTCCTCTCGCCGGGCGCGGACCCCCTAACAGGGTGCTGAAATTCGCCCGTTGTGCGGGGTGCTGCTGGATCGGTCGGTCGTCTGTTGCCCTGTGCTTGTCCCGTCTGGGTGGGGTCTCGCTCGCCGGCGCTGCCGGGGTGCGGCGGTTCAGGCGGTGCTCATGTCGAGGGCGGCGATGCGGATGAGGTTGTAGGTGGCGGTGGTGATCTTGAACCAGGCCCGGTTGCGTTCTCGGCCGATGTAGCGGAGCTTGC
>JAGQTR010000027.1:0-127 GCA_020438915.1 Mycobacterium sp. | reverse complement strand
GGCGGGTAGTGCGTCCGTCGATCGCGGAGCGTTGCCGGGTGGTGTTCTGCGCGACGTGAGGGGTGAACCCCAGGTCGCGGGCGTCTGCGACGAAGCCCTTGGTGTCGTAGCCCTTGTCGCCCGCCAC